>CANCOC010000004.1 GCA_947379755.1 Alcaligenaceae bacterium
CAGGGCAAGTCGAAGGTGGCAACGAACGCAACCAAACACGGGCACCGCTCAAAGGAGGAACTAGACGTATTACGGGCAATTAAGGGTTATCTGCACGACTGCAAAGAAAATGCAGGATAAAAGCTGACGCACACAAACAACACCCGCTACTTAACGCGGGTTTTTCTTTATTTGAGGGTAAGTATCAAATGTTGCCCTTATTACCGAGGGGGGAACGGAGGGGGGAAATATAACCATCAATTCAGAGAACCGCATGGATAAAGGCTCTTGAGGCATATTTGGCGGACAGAGGGGGATTCGAACCCCCGATACGCTATGAACGTATACACGCTTTCCAGGCGTGCGCCTTCAACCGCTCGGCCACCTGTCCGTGTGCATTTCTATTAAAAATGAGCCTTTCAGCAACATCAGTGGAAATGACAGCCTGCCATTCTAGCAGACTCTACCGCCCTACAGCGTAGCCCTGCATGCCACGAGGATTCGCAGCCGCCCTGAGCAGCAGGCCACCGTTTAATCCAGGCTCACGGGTACAGGCAGACAGGCGCCCTTCGGACCACTCGGGGCCGACCTTCACTTCGTGGCCCGCAGCGCGCAAAGCATTGATGGTGGCTTGAGGGAATCTTGACTCTAGCGTGATCTGGTTCAGGCGCAGACTGCGCGGCCAGAAGGAAATCGGAAAATGATCAATATGCCAGGCGGGACACTCGATGGCCTCTTGCAGATTCATGCCATACAACGCGTGGCGCAAAAAGAACTCGACACTCCACTGATCCTGCTGATCCCCGCCAGGCGTACCAAACACCATATAGGGCTTGCCATCACGCAGCGCCATCGATGGTGAAAGCGTAGTCGTCGGACGCTTGCGTGGCTGCAATTGCCCGGGAACACCATCGTCAAGCCAGGTCATCTGCAGACGTGTCCCCAGGGAAAAGCCCAATGCCGGGATTGCGGGACTTGAAGATAACCAGCCGCCTGAAGGCGTTGCAGACACCATGTTGCCTTCACGATCAATCACATCGATGTGACAAGTGTCACCGATAAAGACTTCACGTTCAGCCCATTCACTGACGGGGGGCAACGCGGCAAAGGTTGGTTCACCCACGCCAAAACGGGTATCGGAGATGGCCAGTGTGCGTGCGGCAGCCTCCAGGTCGGGCAACAGCGATGCACGTCCGCCCGGCTGCCCTGCATCCAGGAGTTTTGCACTCAGCTCACCGATCCGGTCAAAGCGTGTGCGACCGTATTCATCAGATAACAATTCAGCAATCGGAACATCCACAAACAACGGATCGCCATACCAGGCCATCCTGTCCGCCATGGCAAGCTTGGTCGCCTCGGCCACACGGTGGACAAACTCTGGCGAATCAGGTGCGACGTGCTCAAGGCCCGCATGCTTCAAGATAGACAGTTGCTGCAATAGCATCGGCCCCTGCGACCAGGGCCCGCACTTGGCGACGGTGTAACGACCAAAATCAACGGTAACCGGGGCTTCGTAACCCGCCTGCCATTGAGCCATGTCGTCATAACGCAGTAAACCTGTGTTGCGATTGCCCGTCGTATCGCGAACAGCTTCGTCCGTATAAAAGCGATCAATTTCTTTTGCTACAAAACCGCGATAAAACACATCGAGTGCAGCGTCGATTGTTCGAACGCGATCGCCAGCGCCTTGTGTGACCGCCTCCTTGAGCAAACGCGCATACGTGTCTGCCATCGCCGGTGACTGAAACAGCTTGCCAGGTGCGGGCACACGAACTTCAGGCAACCAGACCTCGGCCGAACTCTTCCACTCACTACGAAACAGACTCTCAACGGCGAGAATGGCCTGTACCACGCGTGGCAACAAGACAAACCCGTCGCGTGCATAGCCGATCGCAGGTGCCAGCACTTCTGCAAGCGTCATCGTGCCGTAGTCGCGCAACATGGTGAGCCAGGCGCTAAACGCACCGGGCACGGTGGCAGGTAACAGGCCAATGCCAGGCACAAGCTCCATGCCACGCTCGCGAAAATATTCTGGCGTGGCCAGTGCTGGAGCCGGACCTTGTCCGCAGATGACACGCATGCGCTGTTCTTTCTCGGACCAGATCATGATGGGGGCTTCGCCGCCCGGACCATTCAGATGCGGCTCGACCACCTGCAACACAAAACCACCCGCGACGGCAGCATCAAAGGCGTTACCGCCTTTCTCGAGGATCCCCATGGCCGTTTGCGAGGCCAGCCAGTGAGTAGAAGCCACGACACCAAAGGTCCCGACAATCTCGGGGCGTGTGGTGAACGTTGAGGTGTTGCCAGGTGCTTTGTGTGTGGAGGTCACGATGTTTTTAAATTATGTTGTTTGATAAGCCAGCATGCGCTGCACGTAGCGTGCGATGGTGTCAACTTCAAGATTGACCTGCTGGCCAACTTTCAGATGCTTAAGTGTCGTCACGGCGATCGTGTGCGGAATCAGATTAATACTGAACCGGGTCACTGCGGGAGACAAGGAAAGATCCTCCACCCGGTTAACAGTCAGGCTCACGCCATTCACTGTAATGGAGCCCTTATAGGCGAGGAACGGAGCCAGCGAGGCAGGCGCCTGAATGACAAGCTCCCATGATTCACCCACGGGTTCGAATTTCACGACTTCGCCCAGGCCATCGACGTGGCCTGAAACAATGTGACCACCAATCTGATCGCCCACTCGCAAGGATTTTTCGAGATTGACATCACCGACTGCATCCAGACCCATGGTCAGACGCAGACTTTCGCGTGAGACATCGACAGAAAAGCCTGCAGCATCTTTAGAGACCACGGTCATGCACGCGCCCTGGATGGCGATCGAGTCGCCCAGTCCCACATCGCTCAGATCGAGGCCACCAGCATGAATGTGCAGATGGACACCCGCATCGGACTGACCAATGCCAAACGATTCAATTTTTTCGATTCGACCGACGGCCGCGACGATTCCGGTAAACATCTCGTATGTCCTTTTGCGGGTCTGGGACAGACCCAAAGCTCGGCATCAAGCCGATTGCGGTAAATGAATGCTTTTCATAAGAGCACGCCAGTGATCTGTCACCCGCACACGCATACGCACATCGGCACCAATCTGTCTGACGTCGATGAATTCAAATTTATGCGCGTCTTCGAGATGTGTCAATGCAGGCACTTGCGCCATACCTTTGCCCTCACCCAATAGCATCGGTGCCATGTAAATCAGCAACTCATCGACACAATCTGCGGCAAGTAACGCACCGTTCAGTCCCGAACCCGCTTCGACATGGACTTCATTTGTATCGTGCGCGGCAAGCCACTGCATCATCGCCTGCATGTCCACACGGGCTCTGGGACGCTCTGGCGTCGGAACGCCTTCGGGAACCAGGATCACTTGCACATTGCGTGCAGCGAGCCTTGCAGCTTTATCCGGACGCTGCGTGGCGGTAAAAATCAGTACTTCATTACCATCGATCATTGCCGCATCTTCGGCAATGTCAAAACCCGGGTCAATCACTGCACGCCGCGGTTGACGTTGTGTCACAACATGCCTGACATTCAGTTTTGGATTATCTGTCCTGACTGTGCCAATCCCCGTGAGGACAACGCAGCTCCGTGCACGCCAGTGATGCCCGTCAGTACGTGCCTGCGGACCCGTGATCCACTGTGAAACGCCATTGGGCAGAGCCGTGCGGCCATCAAGTGACGTGGCAACTTTCATCCATACATAAGGCACGCCACGCGTCATGCGCGAGACGAATCCAGGATTGAGCTCAAGTGCAAGATCGGCGCACACCCCAACCGAGACTTCGATGCCACGCTCACGCAAGGCACGCATGCCCCGGCCTGCAACGCTGGGATTCGGATCAAAATGCGCAAACACGACGCGATCAGGCCTTGCAGCAATCAGTGCATCCACGCAAGGCGGCGTACGGCCATGATGGCTACAGGGCTCAAGCGTGATGTAGACGGTTGCGCCCTCTGCACTCAGACCATGCGCCCGCATGTCCGTCAGCGCCATCACTTCTGCATGATGCCCGCCTACGGCCTGTGTTGCACCACGGCCAATCACCTGCGCATCGCGCACAATCACGCAACCCACACGCGGATTCGGCGAAGGCACATAGAGTGCTTGCTCGGCAAGCGCCAGGGCCTGGCGCATGAAAAACACATCCTGATCAGGATTGTGTAACTCTGTCTTTTTTGGGCTGGATATGGTCACGATTTACGTTGCACCGGAGGTCCCTGCATTTCGCGGATCGCATCCACAAATTCACCGATGTCTTCAAAACTTTTATAGACCGAAGCAAAACGGACATAGGCGACTTTATCGAGTTTTTTAAGCTCAGCCATGACCAGCCCCCCCAGCGTCTCGGTGGAAACTTCACGCTGACCACTCGTCAGCAAAGTGTCCTCAATGCGCAGCACAACCGCATCCAGCTCTTCGGTACTGACCGGGCGCTTGCGCAACGCCAGTGAAAGGCTGGCACGTAGTTTTGCAGGATCGTACTCATGACGGCTGGCATTGCGCTTGACGACAGTTGGCATCGTCAGTTCAGGCCGCTCATACGTCGTAAAGCGACGATCACAGGCACCGCAACGGCGACGCCGACGAATAAAATCACCTTCGTCAGCCCCGCGCGAATCGACCACCTGCGTATCAGGATGCCCGCAAAAGGGACACTTCATAAATTATCGATATACCGGCAAGGCTGCAGTCAGCGCGTTGACACGTGCACGTACCGCAGCAATATTTGCTTCGTCTCGTGGGTTGTCCAGTACGTCGGCAATCAGATTGGCAGTCAGCTCGGACTCCGCTTCTTTAAAGCCGCGCGTGGTCATCGCTGGTGTACCGAGACGAATACCGCTGGTGACAAAAGGCTTTTCCGGATCATTTGGAATGGCGTTCTTGTTAACAGTAATGTGCGCAGCACCCAAGGCAGCTTCAGCTTCTTTGCCGGTGATCCCTTTGGCACGCAGATCAACCAGCATCACATGACTTTCAGTGCGTCCCGAAACAATCCGCAAGCCACGCTGCACAAGCACATTGGCGAGTGTCTGGGCATTTTTGACAACTTGTTGCGCATATTCCTTGAACTCCGGCTTTGACGCCTCAAGGAAGGCAACAGCCTTGCCTGCAATGACATGCATCAGAGGTCCGCCCTGAATGCCGGGGAAAATTGCTGAGTTGATGATTTTTTCGTGTTCAGCTTTCATCATGATCACACCACCGCGCGGACCGCGCAAAGACTTGTGTGTAGTGGACGTGACGAAATCTGCAAAAGGGACTGGGTTGGGGTATGCACCGCCTGCAACCAGACCTGAATAATGGGCGATGTCGACCATCAGCAAAGCACCGTTTTCACGAGCGATGCGGGCCAGACGTTCAAAGTCCATGCGCAAGGAATAGGCTGATGCGCCTGCAACAATCAGTTTAGGCTTTTGGGTTTTTGCGAGCTCTTCAACCTTGTTGTAGTCGAGTTCTTCGTTGGCATCCAGACCATACTGGTGGAAGTTATACAGTTTGCCCGAAGCATTGACCGAGGCACCATGCGTCAGGTGACCACCTTCGGCAAGGCTCATACCCAGCACGGAATCACCCGGCTTGAGGACCGCCATGTAAACAGCCTGATTCGCCTGCGAACCGGAGTTGGCCTGCACGTTAGCGGCCTCTGCACCAAACAGAGCCTTAAGCCGGTCGATCGCGAGTTGCTCAACGATATCGACATATTCACAGCCGCCGTAGTAGCGCTTGCCCGGATAACCTTCAGCGTACTTGTTTGTCAGCTGAGTACCCTGGGCCTGCATCACTGCGGGGCTTGCGTAGTTTTCGGACGCGATCAGCTCAATATGCTGTTCCTGGCGTATGTCTTCTTTTTGGATTGCAGCCCAGACTTCAGGGTCGACGCGGTCAAGAGTAAGGTTACGATCAAACATGTTTTGTCCTAGCTAAGACTGAAATTTGGAGTCAATATTGTACTGCCATGAGCCCCGGAGGGTCTCACCAGATCGCCCCACAAAAAGGGTCAGGAAATCGTGACCCGCGCGAACTTGCGTTTACCAACCTGCAGAACATAGGTCCCGGCAGATAGTTGCAACGCCTTATCTTCGATTTTGTCACCATCCACACGCACGCCACCTTGCTCGACATTGCGCTGGGCCTCTGCACCAGAGGCCACCAGGCCGGCCTCGCGCAGTAACTTCAGGATACCGACAGGCGCGCCCAACACATTGATTTCAGGGATGTTTTCTGGGATGGCTCCATCGCGAAAGCGTGCCTCAAAGCTCGCCAGCGCGGCTTCGGCAGCCTGTTGCGAATGAAAACGGGCAACAAGTTCCTGACCCAGCATGACTTTGGCATCACGCGGGTTGCGACCGGACTCAGTTTCTGCACGCAGGGCAGCGATGTCTTCAAGACTGCGAAAGGACAACAGCTCAAAATAACGCCACATCAGCGTGTCAGAGATAGACATCAGCTTGCCGAACATGGACTCCGGGGCTTCGCCAATCCCGATGTAATTATTTTTGGACTTTGACATCTTTTCGACGCCATCCAGCCCCTCAAGCAATGGCATCGTCAGGATGCACTGTGGCTCTTGACCATATTCCTTTTGTAATTCACGTCCTACCAGCAGATTGAATTTCTGGTCCGTACCACCCAGCTCAAGATCCGACTTCAGGGCGACCGAGTCATACCCCTGCATCAACGGGTACAGAAACTCATGAACAGAAATGGGGATCCCGCCTTTAAATCGCTTGGTGAAATCATCGCGTTCCATCATCCGGGCGACGGTATAGCGCGACGCCAGCTGGATGATGCCGCTCGCCCCGAGCGGTTCGCACCACTCTGAGTTATAGCGAATCTCTGTGCGAGCCGGATCCAGCACCAGGCTAGCCTGAGCATAATAAGTTTTGGCGTTTTCGGCGATTTGCTCTCGCGTGAGGGGCGGCCGGGTCGTATTGCGTCCCGAGGGGTCGCCAATCATTGAAGTGAAATCGCCGATCAAGAAAATCACGGTATGCCCCAGGTCTTGCAACTGGCGCATCTTATTCAGGACAACCGTGTGTCCCAGATGAATATCTGGCGCTGTCGGATCCAGACCGAGCTTGACGCGCAAAGGCACGCCCGTGGCATGACTGCGAGCCAGTTTCTGGGCAAATTCGGACTGCACGAGCAACTCATCACAGCCGCGCAGCGCAATGCGCAGGTTAGACTCAACTTCAGCGGTGATGGTGTATTTTGAAGTCAACATAAAGGAAGTAGGCCAATAAATGCAATAAATTTATTAAAAATTACTATCCGCGCCATTGAAATCGGCTAAGATCATGGTTGTCACACATCATACGCAAACTCGCGCTGACCTGCCAAAACAGAACTAAACAGAAGGACCGGCATCAGGCAGTTTCACAGGATTCACTTACACATGCTTCAACAGAATGACCAGGCCTCAAGCGAGGTTCAAACCTCCTCAGGCCCGCTTCTTTCTGCTGACAACCATTCGCGTAAAGGCTTGCTGCGCGGTGCGATCGTCGCATCCACGCTGACTTTATGTATTGGTGCAGCAGCACTCGGTATGGTTCATCCAACGACCGATTCTCTCAATCCTCCAGAGCAAAAGCTTGTCCAGCAAGTCGTGCCGATTACCGTTGCCAGCACTGAGCCTGTCACGAGTCTCACACCGGATGCCGCGCCTTTTGTTCACGAGACACGTATCCGCGCAGGCGACAGCTTGGCAACTGTTTTAAAGCGGCTGGATATTTCCGATGGCAGCCTACTGACCTTTCTGTCGCACGAGCCCAATGCGCGCGCGGTCTACAAGCTTTATCCGGGACGCTCGGTCCAGTCCGCGACCAACGCTTCTGGCCAACTGCTCTGGATCCGTTATTTTCACTCTCCAAATGTTGAGTCAGCAGGTCAGTCCGTCGCAAAACTGCTACAGATCTCCACGACCGAGAATGGTTTTAAAGCCGAAGAAATCGAACAGCGGACAGAAACGCATACCGAAGTTGCTGTTGGCACGATCGAACGATCCTTGTTTGCGGCTACGGACGTAGCGGGCATTCCCGATGCGATCACCTCGCAAATGGCTGAAGTGCTCGGCAGCAAGGTTGATTTTTTGCGTGGACTCAGACGGGGCGACCAGTTTCGCGTAGTCTACGAGACACGCACCAATGAAGGCCGCAATGTCGGCTCGGGACGTGTCCTCGCACTTGAGTTCGTCAATCAGGGCAAATCCTACAGCGCCATGTGGTTCGGCCCTGAAGGCAAGACAGGCAGCTATTACGATGCCGAAGGCGAAACCCTTCAAGGCGCCTTTTTGCGCAACGCCATCAAGTTTTCCAGAATTAGCTCGACCTTTGGTATGCGCACATTGGCAGCCAACCAGGCATGGTCAGGCCATCATCCAGGGATTGACTACGCGGCGCCGACCGGCACGCCCATTCATGCAACCGCAGATGGCACGATCGAGCACGCTGGCTGGAAAAACGGCTATGGCAACACAATCATGATCAAGCACCACAGCAAGATATCCACGCTTTACGCGCATCAAAGCAGATTTGCCGAAGGCATTACCGTAGGGACGAAAGTCTCACAGGGACAGCTGATTGGCTATGTTGGCTCGACGGGCTGGTCTACTGGTGCGCACCTGCATTATGAATTCCGCGTTGCTGACAAGCCGATCGATCCACTGACTGCCGTTGCCATGCCAAATGCGATGCCCCTCAGTGCTGACCAGCGCGAACAGTTTGCCCTGACAACTGCTTCATACAAGCAGCAGCTGCAAGTGCTCGCAAAATTTCAGGACGCCTTTTCAGATAGCAACAACGTAGCAAGCCGCTAATCCTGCCTCGGAGACTACCAGCATGTCCGACTCCTTTTATATCGGGCTCATGTCGGGCACGAGTCTGGATGGGGTGGACGCAGTGCTCGCTTGCTTTGACTCCGCAGGCAAGCCCACGGTTCACGCGCGCGCCTGCGAGCTGTTCCCAGAGGCCTTGCGCGCCGAGTTTCTTGCGCTCAATCGCACGGACGGTTTCAATGAGCTTGCACGCTCAGCACTTGCAGCCAATGCACTGGCTGAACTCTATGCACGGGCAGTCGATACCCTCCTTAAAAAATCCTGCCTGCCTGCCACCCGTATCCACGCAATCGGTGCGCACGGACAAACCGTCCGGCATCAGCCCTCTCAGGGTTTCACCATTCAGCTCAATGCACCGGCACGACTGGCCGAACTGACAAATATCAGCGTCGTGGCAGACTTCCGCAGCCGTGATGTAGCGGCAGGCGGTCAGGGTGCCCCGCTGGTGCCGATGTTCCATGCGGGTGTATTCAGCTCCGAGCAACCCCGTGTGGTATTAAATCTGGGCGGCATCGCAAACATCACCATCCTGCGACCCGATACAGACCCGATCGGCTTTGACACCGGACCGGCAAATGTACTGATGGATCTGTGGTGTCAGTTGCATACGGGTGCCAGCTACGATGCGGATGGAGCATGGGGCGCAGGAGGCAGATCACATCCCGACCTGTGCCAGCATATGATCGACTCTGAGCCCTGGTTTAAGCTCCCAGCCCCAAAGTCGACAGGACGCGATCTCTTTCATCAGCAGTGGCTTGAGCAACGACTGCTGCATATGGCCGGACAACTCAGCACGCGTGAACAATTGCGCCCAGCAGATATTCAGGCGACACTGCGGACGCTCACAACGCAATCCGTCGCGCTCGCAATCAGGAACTATGCACCCGATGCGGCCGACGTACTGGTCTGTGGTGGTGGAGCGCGCAATGTCGCACTCATGCAGGAACTGCAGCTTGCGCTTGGATGCCCGGTACGGGCAACAGATGATGCAGGCATTGACACTCAGGACGTCGAGGCGCTCGCCTTTGCCTGGCTGGCCTGGGCGCATCAGCGCGGCATTGCAGCCAGCAATCCATCAGTCACGGGAGCGAAAGGCGCTCGCATCCTTGGTGCAACCTGGCCCGCCTGAAACCTTCAGCGTTAGCCAGTGCATATCCTGAAAATTTAAACCGAAAAAGACGAACCACACCCGCAGGTTGAGGCTGCGTTTGGATTACGGATCACAAATTGTGAGCCTTCGATGTCTTCTTTGTAATCAATCTCTGCGCCAACAAGGTATTGGAAGCTCATGGGATCAACCAGAAGGGCAACGCCATTCTTTTCGAGAGTCGTGTCGTCTTCGTTGACGTCTTCGTCAAAGGTAAAACCATACTGAAAGCCCGAACACCCGCCACCCTGCACAAACACGCGCAGTTTGAGGTTATTGTTGCCCTCTTCAATCAGCAAGTCTTTGACTTTGGCCGCAGCAGAATCAGTAAAAATAATAGGCGTTGGAGGTGCCTGAAGATCAACAGTTTGGGTGACGGTGCTCATATGTAACTCCTGTCTCATTCGAGACGTGTACCTGACTTAATTGCTCAAGTATATCGCAAACTTATCTTAAACCTACAGATCAACCCTTCGCGAAACAAGGATAATCCCTCCCTCCAGCACCTCGACCGAGACGCTTTTAGGCTCGAAGCCTTCTGGTAACGCCAGCAATCCCTGGCTGCGCTGGAATTGCTCAAACTCCAGGCGCAGAATCTCTGTTGCCCGTTCGCTCTGGTCATCACCCAGCATGGCATCTGTCAGCAGCGCGGCAGAATCAGTTGCCCTGGATTGCAGGGGTTTGAGCGTGTATGTAACCTCCTTACCCGCTTCAAGGCCCTTGGCAACGAACTGCAACATCCCCGTAAAACGTTCACCAGACTTGCCGCTGCGCATCAACAACACGCGATACGACAAGGCATGCTCCTTGCGCTCAAGATCTACCGCTCGCAATGCGATGGAGCCTTGCGGGCCGGGCGGCAACAGCTGTTCATAGAACGCCATCCGATCCTTTAAACGCCCAAGCTCTACCTGCGTCGCCGCCAGATTTTTTTCGAGCTCACTACGCGCTGCGCGCTCCATGGCGAGCTCACTCTGGGACGCTTCCAGCCGGGATTGTGCCGACAGCAACTGAGTGTCGAACTCACTGCGTGCCAGCGCCTGCGCGAGACGATCCGAGCGCAGCTCAAGCGCCGCCGACTCGGCACCCGGGCGCTGGGCAATAAACCCACCCATTAGCGCACCGGCCCCAACAAGCAGTACGGCCGCAGCACCCCAGGCGATAAGCGTGCTGCGAATGGTTGCAGACATCGACAGGGTGCCTTAAGGCAGAATCGCGATCTGGTTCAGACCAGTTGTCTCGGGCAAACCAAACATCAGATTCATATTCTGAATCGCCTGACCTGAGGCGCCTTTGACCAGATTATCCTGCACAACGAGAATAATCAGCCGATCACCCTGCCCTGGACGCTGCAATGCAATCCGCAAAGTATTTGAGGCGCGAACAGAGCGTGTTTCGGGCAGACTGCCAGCAGGCATCACGTCGACAAACGCTTCGTTGGCATAACGCGCTTCAAATAACGCCTGAAAATCCACTTCACGGGCTTCTGGCAGAATGCGGACATAAATCGTGCTGAACATGCCACGAATCATTGGCACCAGATGCGGCACAAACGTCAGCCCGACAGAGGTACTTGCCAGCAGATCAAGTTGTGCCTTGATTTCAGGCTGGTGACGATGACCAGCCACACCATAGGCCTTGAAGTTATCACTCGCCTCGGACAGCAGCGTGGAAACCTCTGCTTTACGTCCCGCACCACTGACGCCAGATTTGGCATCGACGATGATGTCAGTCGTATCGATCAATGGCTGGCCGCCCAGCAAGGGCGCCAGCCCCAGCAAAACGGTCGTGGGATAGCAACCTGGATTACCAATCACCCGGGCAGCAGCAATCGACTGGCGATTGAGCTCTACCAGGCCATAGACAGACTCTGCCAAAACTTCCGGGCAGGCATGCGGCATTTTGTACCAGTGTTCAAAGACAGCTGTGTCCTGCAAACGAAAGTCTGCCGCCAGATCAATGATGCGCACGCCCGCAGCCAGCAATGCCTTTGCTTGCGCCATGGCCACGCCATGCGGTGTCGCAAAAAAGACCACATCGCATTGCTCGAGCTTTGCTTTGTCCGGGGATGAAAAAGCAATCTTCACGTGTCCGCGTAAATTCGGGAACATTTCAGCGACGGGCATGCCGTCTTCTTTACGTGACGTAATGGCCGTCAGCTCAACACCCGGATGCTGGGCAAGCATGCGCAGCAACTCAACGCCTGTGTAACCCGTTCCGCCAACGATACCGACTTTGATGCGTTGTGCTGCTGTATGTGCCATCATTAAATTCCTGAAAAAGCATGACCGACGTAAAAACTGCCAACAGAGATATTCTGTCCTGAATTATCACACGCAGAGTACTGACAGAACAAAAAGGCCGCTTGCGCGGCCCTTTTGGGTGAGGCCTGCATAATCCAGGCCTCTGTCGTTGCGCAATTAGCGCTTGCTGAACTGCTTGCGACGACGCGCCTTGTGGAAACCGACTTTTTTACGTTCGACTTCACGGGCATCACGTGTCACCAGACCAGCTTTCGACAGCTGCGGCTTCAACGTTGCATCGTAATCAATCAGAGCACGGGTAATACCGTGGCGCACTGCACCCGCCTGACCGCTTTCGCCGCCGCCATGCACGTTGATATGAAAATCAAACGATACAAGGTGACCTGTCAATTCGAGAGGCTGACGCACAACCATACGACCTGTTTCGCGAGCAAAGTATTCGTCAACGGGCTTGCCGTTCACAACAATCTTGCCTGCGCCTTTTTTCATGAACACACGTGCCACCGAAGTCTTGCGGCGGCCAGTTCCGTAATTCCAATCACCGATCATGGCCTATCCTTTGAGTTCGAGGGTCTGTGGCTGCTGGGCGGAATGTGGATGCTCAGCACCCGCATAAATCTTCAGCTTTTTGATCATCGCATAACCCAGTGGACCTTTAGGCAGCATGCCCTTCACGGCCTTTTGGAACGCACGACCCGGAAAACGCTCTTGCATTTTTTCGAAGTTCGTTTCGCGAATACCACCTGGATATGTCGTGTGACGGAAGTATTTTTTGTCTTTCGACTTATTACCTGTCACGACAATATCGGCTGCATTGATAATGACGATGTAATCGCCGGTATCAACGTGCGGTGTGAATTCTGGTTTGTGTTTACCGCGCAAACGGTGTGCGACTTCGCTGGCCACACGACCGAGGATTTTGCCCTTGGCGTCAATCACGAACCAGTCACGTTTGACTTCATGCGGCTTGGCCACAAATGTCTTCATGATTGGATCCTAAAAATTACTCTCCGGGACAATCCCAGTGAGCTTTACAAATTCCCGGACGAACGATGCTGATGCAAAAGTGTTCTTGCCAAAGCGTTATGAACCGCCCGTGCTCGAAACTATTAATCCGGGAAAGCCTTCGATTCTACAATAAAAAACGGATACAAGCCAAATCGGCTGTATCCGCAGGGTACTGACGTCCTGCTCTCTGCGGAGCAGGACGATAAATTAAAGCCTTACTTCTGGCGTGACAACGCAGAGCCCAGATACTGGTCATAAGAGGCCTCAGCCACACGGAACCATGGCACGAGCTGATCGCGGTATCCCATGTAATTCTCGTAAATTGCTTTGAATCGTGGGTTTTTAGCTGAAAACTCAGCATAGACCTTGTTCGAAGCATCCCACGAAGCGTCCATGACGGCACGGGGGAATGCGCGCAATTGCGTCCCCTGCCCAAGCAAACGGCGCAAGGCAAGTGAGTTCAGGTTGTCATACTTAGCCGTCATGGTGGCTGTTGACGCACGGGTGGCTGCATCAATAATGACCTGATAACTCTTAGGCAGTTTTTCGTACTCGCCCTGGTTCACATACAGCGAAGTCTGGGCGCCGCCTTCCCACCAGCCTGGGTAATAGTAGAACTTTGCGACTTTGGCAAAGCCGAGCTTTTCGTCATCGTAGGGTCCGACGAACTCGACGGCATCCAGAGTCCCTTTTTCAAGGGCAGGATAAATATCACCGCCGGCGAGCTGCTGAGGGACGACGCCAAGACGTGAAAGCACTTCACCTGCAAAACCTGCGGTGCGCATTTTCAGACCTTTCAGGTCCTCAAGGGTCTTGATTTCCTTGCGATACCAGCCACCCATCTGGGCGCCGGTATTGCCGAGCGGAAAGTTCACCACGCTGTAGTCTTTATACAGGTCACGCATCAACTTCATGCCGTCACCTTCCCACATCCAGGCATTCATCTGACGTGCGTTCAGGCCAAAGGGCACTGCTGTGTCAAAACACAGAGAAGGATCTTTACCGTAGTAGTAATAGCCGCTTGAGTGGCCCATTTCAACGGTATTTTTCTGTACGGCGTCCAGCACCTGCAGGGGAGGAACAATTTCACCACCCGGGAACAGGCGGATGTTGAATTTTCCGCCCGTCGACTCGCTGACGTACTTTGCAAACTGTTCGCTGGTGCCAAAGAGCGTATCCAGACTGCGGGTAAAACTTGAAGCCAGACGCCAGTTCAGGGTCGGTGCATCCTGGGCAAACACGGGTGCTGCAACGGCAGCAGTACCGGCAACGGCACCGACACTAGCTTTTTTTAAGAACGAACGACGTAGCATTCAGGATCTCCTCGCGGGGTTATTCCGGACATCTCAGGCCCGATTGAGTGAATATTACACCGACCCCCACGGTTTCCCGGGAGGATCGGAGCATGGTTTTCACCTATAGCGCACACTTAAAATCAAGTCCCGGCAATAGACATCCGCTCAATCAGGATAGATCCTGTCGTCTTGCTGCCCCGCGTGATGGTGTCCGCACCAACTGCCACAATCTGCCTGAACATGTCTTTCAGGTTGCCGGCAATGGTGATTTCTTCGACAGCATGCTTGATTGTGCCGTTTTCAACCCAGTAGCCAAAGGCCCCGCGTGAATAATCACCCGTCAGGTAATTGACACCCTGGCCAATGAGCTCAGTAACCAGCAATCCAGTTCCCATCTTGCGCAACATCGCTTCAAAATTATCTGCGCGCCGGGTCAGTCTGGATGTAAGTTCGAGGTTATGTGAGCCACCGGCATTGCCAGTTGACTGCATGCCAAGCTTGCGCGCCGTGTACGACGAGAGGAAATATCCCTGCAATACGCCGCCGGTGATCACGTCACGCGCCTGCGTACGAACACCTTCTTCATCAAACGGCGAGCTCCCCATGGCACCCTTGATGGCGGGATTTTCCTTGACGTTGATGTGTGAGGGAAATATTTCACGGCCCAGGGCATCGACAAGAAAACTGGTCTGACGATAAATGGCGCCGCCACTGGTCGCCTGCGTGAGCGCCCCCAGCAGTCCCAGGGCTAATGGTGCTTCGAACAACACCGGAAAATGTCCGGTCGGAATGCGGCGCGCCGACAATCTGGACAGTGCACGCTCAGCCGCATACTTTCCAACCGCTACGGGGTCGGCCAGCCGATCTGCCCGGCGACTGCTGGTGTACCAGTAATCACGCTGCATCGACTGACCACGGCCAGCGATCGGCGCAACCGAAAAACCATGCCGCGAATACGCGTAGCCATCCAGAAACCCACGCGTATTGCCCAGAATGAAATGACCTTCGTGCGTATCGACAGAGGCGCCATCGGTATTGGTAATTCTTTTGTCGGTCTCGCGCGCAGCGCGCTCCGCGGTGATTGCGAGCGCACTCGCTTCATCCACCGTGATCGACCAGGGGTGGTGCAGCTGTAAATTATGTTTGACACCGATCGCCAACTGATCCGCATCAGGCAAACCTGCGGCAGGATCTTCGGCGGTATAGCGTGCGATATGCCAGGCTGCCTCTACAGTCTGGCGCAGTGCAGCGGTGGAAAAATCAGAAGTCGAGGCAGAACCACGACGCTGTCCGGCAAAAACGGTAATGGCCAGCGATCGGTCGCGCGTCTGCTCCACGGTCTCGACATTGCCTTTACGCACAGAAACAGCAAGTCCCTGGGACTCAGAAACCTCGGCCGCAGCGTCGCTGGCACCCAGATTTTTGGCGTAATCGAGCGCCTGAGTCACCAAATCTTTGAAAATTTGTCGATTTTTTGCAATTGGTAGTAAAGAATTTGAGTTTGGCATATAGGTCCATTCGCGTGAGGCTTTATGATAGCCGTATGACAAACGAATTACCTAAAACTGAAGACGACGATAAACCCGTCTATGACGGCCCCAGCAAATCCCAGGTCAAACGCGATATGCATGCGTTGCTTGATCTGGGCCGTGAGCTGGTAGAGCTATCACCAGAGCGGCTTAAACAGCTGCCCCTCTCTGAACGCCTGTACGAAGCGATTCGGCTGACACAACGTACGACCAGCCGGGAGGGCCTGCGCAGGCAGACCCATTTTGTCGGTAAATTGATGCGTGACGCACCAGCCGAAGAGATCCGCACCCAGCTTGATACATGGAAATTTGGTTCGCGCGAACAAACCAAGACCATGCATCGCCTCGAAACGCTGCGTGACAAGCTGCTCAAGGACGATGCAGTATTGACCGAGCTGCTGACCAAATTCCCACAGGCCGATATTCAGCAACTGCGCACGCTGATCCGCGAAGGCCGCAAAGAACTGGCCGCCAACACCGTCCTGCGTCAAGGCCAGGAGCCTCAGCGCAAACACTACCGTGCGCTATTTCAGGCAATCAAAACGCTTCACGATCCGGATACCTCGAATGACACAGACGCCGCTGCTGCAGAGTATTGAAATTGAAACAGGCCCCGCCCCCACACACAGCGTAGTCTGGCTGCACGGGCTGGGTGCAGACGGTAATGATTTTGCACCCATCGTGCCCGAGCTGCGTCTGCCATCGTCTCTCTGCGTGCGCTTTGTGTTCCCACATGCACCTGTACAGCCTGTCACAATCAATGGCGGAATGCCGATGCGGTCCTGGTACGACATCCTTGTGCCAAACCTCGTGAGGATTGAGGATGAGACAGGGATCCGTGCCTCCGAACGGGCAGTACACGCGCTGATCCAGCGCGAAGTTAGCCGGGGCGTTCCAGCCTCTCGCATTGTTCTGGCCGGCTTCTCACAGGGCTGCGCCATGACCTTGCACACAGGTTTGCGTGCCGACTACAAACTTGCCGGACTCATGGGGCTTTCGGGTTATCTGCCGCTGGCGGACATGGCAGACCATGATCGTCACGCTGCAAACCTGAATACACCCATCTTTCTGGCGCATGGATTGCAGGATCCTGTCGTGACAATCGATCGTGCAGAGGCCTCTCGCGACAAACTTGTGTCGATGGGTTATCCACTGCAATGGCACACATATCCGATGCAGCACTCGGTGTGTCCACAAGAAATCAGCGACATGTCAGCGTTCTTGCGCAGCGTGCTGGTCTAGCTTTGCTCCAAGCCGAGCCAGACACGACGCATGGTCGGATCCTCGTGATCCGGATCGTTGGAAAACCCCAGGCTGGTCATCAGCGCCAGCATGGGTTTGTTGCTTGACATCACCAAACCGTCAATATATTCCAGGCCCTGTTCGGCTGCGGCCCTGATCAGCTTGTGCATCAACTCCTGACCCAGACCCAGCCGCTGCCAGTCATCTCCAATCACTAACGCATACTCTGCGCCGCGTCCGTCTGAATTGCGCAAGTAATGCGCCAGACCGATGATCTCTTCGGTTGGCAAGCCACGATTCGCAGGATTGGGCACCAGCGTGGTCGCCACCAGCGCCAGCTCACGGTGATAATCAATCTGGGTGTAGCGTGCCACCATGCGGGGGGTGAGCTCACGCATCATGGAAATGAAGCGCATGTATCGCGAGCGGTCCGAGAGCCCACGAATGAATGTCTGCAACGCCTGGGCATCCTCGGGCCGGATCGGACGCAAGGTCCAGGCGCGCCCATCCTTAAAACTCATGTGGCGAACCCAGCGATGGGGATACGGATGAATCGCCATGTGCAGATAACCTGTGGTCTGCGGACTGGCCGATACAGGCTGCTCGAACAAAACGATCTTCAAGCGTGTCGCATACAGCGTTCGATCATTGGCATACAGCGGATCCACCACGATCTGATCCACATCAGGCAACTCTGCAACAAGATTCGATATACGTTCAAGTGCCTCAAGCAGGCACTCATGCACATCAGGACTCAGATGCCCGTTGAGCGTGCGTTGCCACAACACACTGCGTTCAACCAGACGACGTGCCAGATAGCGATTCAGGGGAGGCAGATCAACCGCCGCATCCGCTTCAACCAGACTGGCTGCCACACCACCTGCACCAAACCGGACGATGGGTCCGAAGCGTCTGTCGCGGGTCACGCTGAGCGCCATGGGCACCAGATGCAGTGCGTCATGTGTCTGCGCCTCACGGTCGAGCGTCAGCGGGACATGAAACGCAGAAAATAATTGCTGAGCCTCTTCGTCTGTCAGTTCCGTGCGGCCCGCTGCGCGCACGCGTGCCAGTACATCTAGTGCGTCCGTCAGCGCAGGCAGTGTGCCATCAGGTTCAGGCGGCTGCATTTGCTGAAGCAGTTCCTGGTTGTAGTGATAACTCGCCAGGACACCAAAAGCATGCGCAGCAGACTCAGGCGTGCGAAATGCGGGGGTTCCCACATCGTCAAGCCGGCGCCGCAAGGGCCGCATACCCGCATCACCCATAAAGCAAGTAATCACAGGTTTGCGCGCACGAGGTGCGATCTCTGTCAGTTCTGCGGTGACGGCATTCAAATCCGAACGCGCATCTGGCGTTAACAGCACCAGCACCCCGTCAACCGCCGCATCGTTGAGCAGACACTCAAGCAAGGCGCGGGTCAGGGCGGGCGTCAGTGGCTGATTGGTAATCACCGGGTTGGAGGCCGAGGCCCCCGGTTCAAGCAAAGCACCCAGAATGCTGCGGGTAGCGGGCGAGAAATCCGCCTTCAGGATCGGTGAGCCTGAGGCCACCATGTCGAGCGCCATCTGGGGCGGCCCACTCGCATTGGACATGAGCGCCAGCCTGCGTCCCTTGGGACGACGGGCATAAACCAGCACTTTGAGCGCCGAGAAGAGCTGCAAAAAGTATCTGACACGCACCGCTCCGGCACGTCGCAAGGCCGCATCAAACGCGGCCTCGGCCTCGGCCGAATCCTGCGCCCGCCCGACTTTCAGAACCACCACCGGCTTGACGCTTGCTGCCGCGCGCAACGCACTCATGAACTCCCGTCCAGAGTCGATCTCTTCAAGATACAAAACAATACTATCTGTACGGGGGTCGGTTGCGAGGTACTCAAGCACCTGGGGCAAGCGAGTAACCGCTTCGTCCCCAAGAGCGATGCCGCAGGAAAATCCGAGATGCACGTCCTCTGCCCAATCCATCAGGGCGGAGGCCACTCCACGAGACTGCGCCACCATGGCGAGCCTGCCGTTGCGGGCGAGCGTTGGAAACTGGGACAGATTGAGACCAGCATGCGGGCGCTGTACACCAGAGTTCGGACCCAGCAAGGCACAGCCCTGCTCTTCGGCCCAGGCGCGACAAATCTCACGGGTGTGATCCGGATGAGAATCAATTTCCTCATGGGGCAACAAAATGACCGCTCGCGGACGCGCCAGACGGATTTGTTCAAGCGCCTCAATTAATTTACGTGGGGCGATACAGACTAGAGCAAGGTCCACGCGACCACCTGGCTCAACACCATTGAGCACTGTTGGCACCTGGATCGGATGACCGTGGTGACACTCGACATGCGTGAAATGACCGCGCAGGCCAGCGGGCAACGCCTGCACGATCGGGACCGGGCGATCTGCCACGACGAGCAGGCTGCGTGGCTCAAACAAGGGTTCAAAAGCGTGGCGCAACATGATGGGTGGCGCTCTCTACTAAAATAGGACCCATCTTAACAACTAACGTTTGCTAAATCATTGATTTGCATCATTGATTTTCATCACACGACAGGCGCTGCCCCATGACATCTGCAATCACACCCCCCGCCTCACCCGTGCGCACCCGCTTTGCACCCTCCCCGACGGGCTTTTTGCATCTGGGCGGCGCTCGCACGGCATTATTTGCCTGGGCTTATGCCCGCCACTTCGGTGGCACGTTCATTTTACGCATCGAAGACACCGACCTTGAGCGCTCGACACCCGAGGCGGTGCAGGCCATTCTGGATGGCATGGCATGGCTGGGCCTGACGCCTGACGAAGGTCCGTTCTATCAGATGCAACATATGGATCGATACCGGGAGGTGATCGCCTCGATGCTGGCTGCCGGCACCGCATACCACTGCTACAGCACACCAGCCGAAGTCGATGCCATGCGTGAGCGCGCACGGGCCAAAGGTGAAAAGCCTCGTTACGATGGCACGTGGCGCCCAGAACCGGGCAAAGCCCTGCCTGCAGTTCCGGCAGACCGCAAGCCAGTGGTTCGCTTCAAAAGTCCACAGGGCGGCACCACCAGCTGGACCGACATGGTCAAAGGCACGATCAGTTTTGACAACACCGAGCTTGATGATCTGGTGATTGCGCGTCCAGATGGCACGCCGACTTATAACTTCTGTGTCGTGGTCGACGACTGGGACATGCGGATCACACATGTACTGCGTGGCGACGATCATGTGAACAACACCCCGCGCCAGATCACAATTTTGCGTGCGCTGGGTGCCCCGGTTCCCGAATATGGCCATGTTCCGATGATCCTCGGACCGGATGGCGAAAAACTGTCCAAACGCCACGGCGCAGTCAGCGTCATGGAATATGACCACGATGGCTACCAGCCAGAGGCCATGATCAACTATCTGGCCCGTCTGGGCTGGAGCCATGGCGATGACGAACTCTTTACCCGCGAGCAGCTGGTCAGCTGGTTCGATCCTCAGCACCTGTCAAAGTCAGCAGCACAGTGGGATCCCAAAAAACTGAACTGGGTCAGCGCCCACTACATTAAGCATACTGATGATGCCTTGCTCGCCCAGCAGATCGCTCCACGTATAACAGGTCGCGGCGGCGACATTGCCAAAGTTGATCTGCTGCAGGTGGTCAAACTGCTCAAAGATCGTGCCGAAACACTTGAGCAGCTTGCCGAGGGTGCCATGCTGTTTTGTGGGGAGTTTATCCAGCCTGCCGAGGAGCTGGTCACACTGCACCTGACTGAAACCGCGCGCAACGCATTGCGGGACTTCGCTGTGCAGGCGGGTGACATTGCCTGGACACGCGAAGCGATTTCAGCATTGATTAAAACCGTGCTGGCCACCCATACACTCAAAATGCCGCAACTGGCGATCCCTTTGCGGGTTGCCGTTGCCGGCTCAACGCATACGCCAGCTATTGATGCAGTGCTAGAAATCCTGGGCAAACAAACCGTGCTGGCCAGACTGGCCGACATCTGACGTTACATCAGACGAAAGCCATCCTGCACTTTCTTGGCAAGCAGAGTTTTGCTGTTGGGGCGGTCTTCGCGATACATCAGGCGCGTGGCATCGACTTTTTCTACAACATATGTGGTGGAATAAATCGGATCGTTAAAGTCGATCAGTTCACCGTTGGATTTGCTCACGCGCGTGATCAGCTTGCCTGCGGGAGCTTCCCAACAGCCTGTTTCACGCAATTCGGATCTGATGTTGCGCCCCTGCTTGACGCGCGTTTGCTGGCGCAGGTTGCCATCAGCACTCAGTGTCAGTAAGGTCTGAATCTCTCCAGCCACACCACTTTGCTTGGTGACCAGATACCAGCTGCCGATCAGGGCATTGCCAGCGGTCGGGGCAATGCAACGGGGAGCAACCGCGCCGCTCGGTGCTGGCACAACGGGCGCATCCTTGGGTCTGGGCAAGCCACAGGCCGACAACAGCAGGCACAATAATAAGACACACCCGTGACGCGCGCGACGTCCAAACGCAAATACTCCCAGACTCCAGACACCCTGCACCGCTGCAAACATTACAACTCCAGAATTTTCAATAAAACTTTATAAAAAAGGCTTGATAGCGACATAGTGCAGTAAATCGACCCGCTCGCCACGACAATATGCACTTCATTGGCACAGTCAGTGAGAGTTGATGGTTTTTACACCACACTATGCTGCCAAAAGCGATCCCAGCCACACGCAAACAGGGACGCGCCTGACACACAGAGCATCCCCGTAAACCGGAGCTTAAACGAGACACTCGGCATCAGAGTGCATGCGGACACTCACTTGTGACACCCCAAAGCCCAAGATAAAAAAATATATCAATATTAACTATTGATCGAAAACCATCAAACCACTAGAATTGGTGCCAATCAGATATAAAAACACTATATGTAGTAGCCAAGCACCAGCTTATTGAGCCGTATCCCCATTCTGAAAATAGCCTGGGGATATAGAGAGCGTCATACAAAACCCATACCAAAACGTGGCTTGTGCCACGTTTATTCCGCAGGAGCCTTAATGCAAACATCGATCAATAGCGTGTCCAGAACAGACACAGCACCTCTTTTCGCCACATCCGAAGCGCCCATTACCGAAGCCGTGTGGACGCAGTACCACATCATTCGCCGCAATGGCTCTGTCGTCAATTTCGAACCCGGCAAGATTGGGATCGCCATGACAAAAGCCTTTCTGGCGGTCAATGGCGGCCAGGGTGCCGCATCCGCCCGCGTGCGCGAACTGGTGGACTCGCTGACACGTCAAGTCGTGCTGGCGCTGGTGCGCAGCCGTCCAAATGGTGGCACCTTTCATATAGAGGACGTGCAGGATGCCGTCGAATTGTCTCTCATGCGATCTGGCGAACATGATGTAGCACGTTCTTATGTGCTCTACCGTGAACGCCGTTCACAGGAGCGTGCCAGCGCAAACATCGATCAGGCTCCGATCGAAGCAAGCACACTGCATGTCATAGAGAATGGCGTACGCAAGCCGCTTGATCTGGCAAAACTCAAAGCAACCATTGAATCTGCAGGCTTTGGCCTGGGCGAGTTCGTCGACACGGCAGCGATCCAGAGAGAGACTCTTAAAAACCTGTACGACGGCGTGCCTGTCGATGAGGTCTATAAATCAGCAATTCTTTCCGCGCGTGCAATGGTCGAAAATGACCCGGCCTACAGCAAGGTCACTGCCCGCCTGCTCCTGCATACGATTCGCAAAGAGGTCCTGAGCGAAGAAGTCTCGCAAGAAGATATGAATACCCGGTATGCAACCTACTTTCCGACATTCATCAAGCGTGGGGTCGAGGGTGGCCTGTTGAACTCAGAACTCTCACGCTACGATTTGCCACGCCTGGCAGCAGCACTTGATGCAAGCCGTGACCTGCAGTTCGACTACCTGGGCTTGCAAACACTGTATGACCGCTACTTCCTGCATCTGCGTGGACAGCGTATCGAACTCCCCCAGGTCTTCTTCATGCGCGTTGCGATGGGTCTGGCTATCGCCGAGATCGATCGCGAAACACGCGCGATCGAGTTCTATCAAATCTTGTCGTCGTTTGACTTCATGAGTTCGACACCGACCCTGTTTAACGCCGGCACGCTCCACTCGCAATTATCATCCTGCTACCTGTCGACTGTTGCTGACAACCTCGACGGTATTTACGAAGCCATCAAAGAAAATGCACTGCTGGCAAAATATGCAGGCGGCCTGGGCAACGATTGGACACCCGTTCGTGCGATGCGCAGCCACATCAAGGGTACAAACGGCGAAAGTCAGGGCGTTGTACCTTTCCTGAAAGTCGTCAACGACACCGCCGTCGCGGTGAACCAGGGCGGCAAACGCAAAGGCGCTGTCTGTTGCTATCTTGAGTCATGGCATCTGGATATCGAGGAGTTCCTGGACCTGCGTAAAAACACAGGCGACGAACGTCGTCGCACGCACGACATGAATACCGCAAACTGGATTCCCGATCTGTTCATGAAGCGCGTCATCGAAGGCGGCGACTGGACATTGTTCTCGCCATCGGACTGCCCAGACCTGCACGAAAAAGTCGGTGAAGCATTCGAACGCGCTTATGTCGGCTACGAAGACAAGGCCGCACGCGGCGAACTCGAACTCTTCAAAAAAATGCCTGCTACAAACTTGTGGCGCAAGATGCTGTCGATGCTGTTCGAAACCGGCCACCCATGGATCACGTTCAAAGATCCCTGCAACATCCGGTCACCACAACAACATGTGGGTGTCGTGCACAGCTCGAACCTTTGCACCGAGATCACGCTCAATACCAACGAATCTGAAATCGCAGTGTGCAACCTGGGCTCAGTCAACCTGCTGGCCCACCTCAAGCACAATGCAGATGGTTCGCAAGTGCTTGATCAGGAAAAACTCAAACGCACCATCACGATTGCTATGCGTATGCTCGACAACGTAATCGACATTAACTATTACGCAGTTGATAAGGCTCGCAACTCGAACGTGCGTCATCGTCCAGTTGGTCTGGGCATCATGGGCTTCCAGGATTGCCTGCATGCGATGCGCGTGCCATATGCATCACAGGACGCCATCGAATTTGCTGACCGCTCAATGGAAGCCGTGTGCTATTACGCTTATGGCGCCTCAAGCGATCTGGCTGCAGAGCGCGGTCGTTACGCAAGCTTTGACGGCTCACTCTGGTCGCGTGGAATCTTGCCACATGACTCGATCGCATTGCTGCGCGAACATCGCGGCGGCTACGTCGAAGTTGATGATTCGATCACACTCGATTGGGATTCGTTGCGCGCACGCATCAGACTGCAAGGTATGCGCAACTCAAATTGTGTTGCAATTGCCCCAACTGCAACAATTTCGAATATTATTGGCGTGTCTGCGTGCATCGAACCAACATATCAAAACTTGTACGTTAAATCGAACCTCTCCGGCGAGTTCACTGTGGTCAACGAACATCTTGTTCGCGACCTCAAAAAACTCGGAATATGGGATGAAGTGATGGTCGCCGATTTGAAATATTTCGACGGCAGCTTGTCCCGCATTGATCGCGTTCCCGCCGATCTGCGCGCCCTATACGCTACAGCTTTTGAAGTTGAGCCCACATGGATTGTTGAATGCGCATCACGTCGTCAGAAATGGATCGATCAGGCACAGTCACTCAACATCTATATGGCCGGCGCTTCGGGCAAAAAACTTGACGACACATACAAGCTTGCCTGGCTACGCGGTCTCAAGACCACCTACTATCTCCGTACGCTTGGCGCAACGAGCGCCGAGAAATCAACAGGTCGTGGTGGCGAACTCAATGCAGTCAACTCATCGGGCGCAAACTCAACAAGTGGTACATTCGCATCCGCTCAGGTCTTGCCTGAAGCAGAGATTCTAGGTGTGGCTTGCTCGATGAGGCCTGGTGATCCAGGTTTTGAAGAGTGCGAAGCCTGCCAATAATACATACCGGAATCAATCATGCTGACCTGGAACGACGAACCTACTACTACGCACACCTCGCCCCCTCAGGGCGTGGCGCCTGCGCAAGCCTCCCTGCCACAACGCAATGCCACCGGAGTATTCGGTGACGATGCGTTGCCCACCCCCGGCCTGTCTCTCAAACCGGTGGCCGCCGATGCGGCAACACGCGTCAATGTCGCGGACAAACGCATCATCAATGGCAAGACAGATGTCAATCAACTGGTGCCCTTCAAGTACAAATGGGCCTGGGAAAAATACATTGCAACCTGCGCCAACCACTGGATGCCGCAAGAAATCAATATGTCGCGCGACATCGCGCTCTGGAAAAATCCAAACGGACTGACTGAAGACGAGCGTCGCATTATCAAACGCAATCTTGGTTTTTTCGTCACGGCTGACTCCCTGGCTGCCAACAACATCGTGCTGGGAACCTACCGCCACATCACGGCTCCCGAATGCCGCCAGTTTTTGTTGCGCCAGGCGTTTGAAGAAGCGATTCATACCCACGCCTATCAATATATTGTTGAGAGTCTGGATCTTGATGCCTCCGAAATCTTTAATGCCTACAACGAAGTCCCTTCGATTCGGGCCAAAGACCAATTCCTGATTCCGTTCATTGACGTCATTGCAGATCCTCTGTTCAAGACCGGTACACCCGAGGCTGACCAGACACTGTTGAAATCGTTAATTGTGTTTGCCTGCCTAATGGAAGGCCTGTTCTTCTATGTCGGTTTTACACAAATTCTTGCACTGGGTCGCCAGAACAAGATGACAGGAGCCGCGGAGCAGTACATGTACATCCTGCGTGATGAATCCATGCATTGCAATTTCGGCATTGATCTGATTAACACGATCAAACTTGAAAATCCTCACCTCTGGACACCTGCATTCCGCGAAGAAATTCGTGCACTGTTCGCAAAGGCTGTTGATCTGGAATATGCATACGCTGAAGACACCATGCCACGTGGCGTGCTGGGTCTGAATGCACCAATGTTTAAATCATATCTGCGCTTTATTGCAAATCGTCGTTGCCAACAGATCGGTATTGAGCCATTATTCGCACAGGAAGAAAATCCATTCCCGTGGATGGCTGAAATGATTGACTTAAAGAAAGAACGTAACTTTTTCGAAACACGTGTGATTGAGTATCAGACTGGCGGTGCCCTGAACTGGGAGTAATCCGCTAGTCAGAGTCTTGACGCGCAGCAGTAACTTCCGATGGATGGCAAAAAAATCCATCGGTGCCATTTGAATTGGTTCGCGCCCTCTTGGCGGGAGGCAGTTCAAATGGCTGTGCCGTATTCATTAGCACAAACCAGTTGTCTACCGAGGTCTGGTTGTGGTTTGTTCCTATGAATAACTCGGGCGACACAAAGTCCCATGGTGGGATGAGTCAAGCACGGGTTTAATGTTTGGGACCCTGAACTAAGGAGTATTACCATGGCAACAGCCAAAAAAGCAGTCAAGAAAGTTGCAGCAAAGAAAGTAGTTGCTAAGAAAGTAGTTGCTAAGAAAGTAGTTGCTAAGAAAGTTGTGGCAAAGAAAGTTGTAGCTAAAAAAGTTGTAGCTAAGAAAGTTGCAGCTAAGAAGCCAGCAGCTAAAAAAGTTGCCGCTAAAAAGCCTGCAGCTAAAAAAGTAGCAGCTAAGAAGCCTGCAGTTAAGAAAGTTGCAGCTAAGCCAGCAGCCAAAAAAGTTGCCGCCAAAAAGCCAGCAGCTAAAAAAGTCGCAGCTAAGAAGCCTGCAGCTAAAAAAGTTGTCGCTAAGCCAGCCGCTAAAAAAGTAGTCAAGCCAGTCGCAGCTAAGCCAGCTGCAAAAAAAAAATAGTTAAAAAAGCTGCGGCCAAAAAGCCTGCAGTCGCTGCCCCCACGGCAGTTGCAGCACCAGTGGCCAAAACAGCCCTGAATCCTGCAGCATCGTGGCCATTTCCTACGGGCGGCCGTCCTTAAGCTTTAAGGCTTAGGCTAGTACTAACCGCCCAGTTCGCTGGGCGGTTTTTTATTTGCTTCGCGGGATTGACTGCGAACTGGATTCAAGGCATGGCTCATGCGACAATGAATCCCTACCCCAGTTGTTAAGGACGGCATGCATATGCTTGGTGATATTCTGCGTTTTTTACTCGAAATCGGCTCATCTCTCTTTGGCGCGGCTTTGTTGGCACGGGCCTGGATTCATGCCGTCAGACTGCACCCATTTAACCCGATGTCACAGGCCATCCACCAGGCCACGAACTGGCTGATTCTGCCTCTTCGCAAACTTCTTCCCGCAGGCAAGACGCTTGACTGGGCCAGCCTGGTTGCAGCGTTAATCGTTGCAATGCTTTATTTGATTCTGATGTGGGTCGTATCGACCGGCACACTTCCGCCGCCGAGCCTGCTTCCAGCAGTTGTAGGTGCCGCAGTCGTGACCATGGCACGCTGGGCGCTTAACCTGATTGTCTGGATGACACTGATACAGGCAGTGCTTTCATGGGTGAATCCACTGGCGGCAGTTATGCCCGTATTGCGTACGCTGACAGAACCCTTGCTGTTACCGATCCGCCGGATCATGCCCCAGTTCGGGTCGCTCGACCTCTCGCCCATTGCCTTGCTGATACTCGCACAAGTTGCGATGATGGTGCTCAATCGAATCAGCTTCTCACTGTTTGGCGTGTAAACCATGTACTGTGCTTCAAAAAGTCTTCAGTCCCTGTCCATTGCGCTGACAGGACTTGTACTCACACTATGCATGCATACCGGCCAGGCCCAGATCCTGCCCGGCTCGCAACTCTTTAATCCTGCAACAAAGACCAGCAAAGACAGCAAGGCAGGCGCAAAAGTCACCTCACTGACTGGTGCACAGCTGTCACTGCGCACTGTCGCAGAAATTGATGCGCAACAGTCAGAAATGCAAGCAAGACTGGACACGACCAAGTCTGAACTGAACAAAACCCAGAATGCGCTCAAAGACATTCTGCCTTCCGATACGGCCGCACGCGAAACACTTAACGAGCGCATCAGCTATTTACAAACGCAGTCTGATGGCTACAGCCAGATTGTTGACACATTAAAAGACCTGCGCAGACTCAACGACAAAGTCACCCGTACACAGAAAGAATACGATAGCTGGCAACCCCCCGCAGGTGCAGCCCCCTGGCGCCTCTCGGTTGGAGATGAAGTCCAGCTTTCAATTTTGCAAGTTCAGTATCAGATTCAGCACCTGGATCAACGTCTCGGCATTCTGGACGAACAGATCCTTGACCTCAAAAAAGCACACTCTCAGATCGAAGTTGATTTGCGCCAGGTGAGCAACAAGACAGAGCCCACTTCAACATCAACAATCCTGCCCCCAGGGCGCTCGGCAGAAGCCCTGCAGCGCCGGATGGAGCTCAACAATAGCGAGATATCTTTAACCGTCATCGACAAAGATACGGTCATGACCGAGCGGCTGATTGCATCGATCCGGCTGTCTACTCTCAAAAAGACATGGGCATACTACGACAACCAGTTTGAATTTTCTGATGAAGACCTCAGGGTCATGCTGGCGGATCTGGATAAACAGATTGCCACGCTTCGCAGCAAGGAGCTGCAAGCCAGCTCAAAGATCAACCGGACCCTTGATCAGGCCGTCGTCGCAAAATCACAGCTGGAGCAAGCGCTTGCATCACCCACAGCAACATCAGAAACGCTGACCCAGGCAAAAAACACCTTGCGGATGGCTGATATTCAGGCCGAAGCCGCACGTATCGAGCGTGAAAAATATCGCGCGCTGATCGAACTCGTCAATCTTCAGATTCAGCTCTGGAAAATCAGACACAATATTTACTCTCCAAACCAGACGGCAGCAGACTTCCTGACCGCTAAAACACAACAGCTCAACCTGGTCCGACGACTCGATCAAGGTCAGCAATACCTGACGCAGATGATTGCAGAAAAATCACAGTCGTCATTTGATATCAATGAACAACTTAAGACCGCACAATCCAATACTGAAAAAGCCTTTTTAACAAGCCTGACCAAACCCATCACCGAGCAGCTCGATAATGCACGCTCGGTATATGCGGAAGTCGGCCGCGTCAAACAATTGCTGCAAATCACCAACGAAGAGATCAACAGTAAAGAGTCTAATCGCAGCATCAGCCAAAAACTGGATGCCTTGCACGGTATCGTCTGGTCGGCCGCAAAAACCGTATGGAACTACGAGATTTTTGCAGTCGATGACAGCATTCTGGTCGATGGTCGCGAGGTCAAGCTCAAACGCAGTATCACGATTGGTAAAAGCGTCGGTGCGCTGGCCATTCTGATTATTGGTTTTATGCTGATCACCGGACTCATCCGGCGCACACTGGCGCTGGCCGTTAACAAAGCGAATCTTGGTGCAAGCAAATCGATCGTGATTGGCCGCTGGCTCACGCTGCTTGCCGGAGTCACGCTCATCATTTCAGCGTTTAATCTGGTTGAAATCCCGCTCAGTGCCTTTGCCTTTTTTGGTGGTGCACTGGCAATTGGCGTTGGTTTCGGAACTCAGAATTTGCTGAAAAATCTGATTAGTGGTGTCATGCTGCTAATTGAAAAACCCATCCGGATCGGAGATCTGGTCGAGATTGATGGCATCACAGGCACCGTCACTTCGATTGGCATTCGGTTCTCCACTATCCACGGCGCGCAAGGAACCGACACGCTGATTCCAAACAGCGTGCTGGTCGAGCAAAAGCTGGTGAACTGGACATACTCCACTCCAGATATCCGCAAAGAGCTGCTGGTCACCGTCGATGCTGGCTCAGACACACAAAAAGTCTGCGACTTGCTTCTTAAGGTGAGTCTTGACCACCTTTCTGTGATGCGGACACCTGGACCGTTGGTCACACTAGAAGATTTTGGCGACAATGGCCTGGTGTTTAAATTGCAGTGCTGGATGAAAATCCAGCCTGGCTTGAATCCCAATGTGGTTCTGAGCGAAATGAGATTGAATATTCTGCAGAAGTTCAATGCTGCTGGCATCAAACTGCCATTTCCACAACGCACGGTGCAGTTTGATCAGAACAGCCCGATCCAGGTGCATATCAATCCAACAGAAACAACATCCTGACCGACCGAGGCTTTTGTCTCAGTTGGGCAGGACCCGTGTGACACCTGAGCCACTGATGACTTGCACGCGCTGGTTCAGTTTGATGCTGACATCCGACTGCTGTGTAATCGTGCGGATCTCGCCGTTATCGAGCCGCACAGTGATCTCAAAACCATCCGTCTGACCGGAGTGCTCTTCGGTTGTATCGCCTGCAAGGTTGCCAAGAACCGCTCCCCCCACCTGCGACAGCGAACGTCCGGCAGAGCCTGCAGGCTGTGAGGCACGCTCCTCACTTAAATAGATCGCTCGCACGTTGATGACGATCCCGTTGCGGGCGATCTGTTCACGCGAGCTTGCAGGCCGGTCACCTGCGGCACCTGATGAAGGCGTGCTGGTCTGAGCACACCCCACCACGCTCAGCACGCACACGAGCACCATCCAAAAACATTTTGTATGACGTGGATCAGACAAAAAAATAGAAGGCATGATCGTACCCCTGCATTCAAACATGAATCAAAAACTAGCCAGGCAAATGCAGGCCAAACTGCGCATGCAGCTGGGCACTGATCTCAGCACGGTTCGGGGCATGGTTTTGAGGCCCGCGCGAAGCAATCTTGATTGAACCCATCAAATTACCAAGCTTGCACGCATCGCTCCACCCCCAGCCTACAGTCAAACCATAGAGCAACCCGGCGCGATGTGCATCACCGCAACCTGTTGGATCCACCACGCCGCTTGGTGTGACGGGATCGATATGCTCCTGGTGACCATCCGTGTACAGCGTCGCTCCGTTCGCACCGCGTGTGACGACGACGGCTTGCAGACCTTCGGCCAGCTGGGCAATCGAGCGCTCAGTACGCTGTTCAACCACGCTCGCCTCGTAATCATTGACACAGAGCACTTGCGCGAGCGAGAGCATGTGCAGGATGTCTTTGCCATCAAACAGGGGCATGGCCTGACCCAGATCAAAGATAAATGGAGTGCCCTGGGCATGCAAACGCTCTGCGTGCGCCAGCATGCCGGCTTTTGAGTCCGGAGCCACAATGGCCCAGGGAGCCTGATGACCCGTCAAGTCATTCTGTGACGAGTGCTCCATCGCACCAGGGTGAAAGGCCGAGATCTGATTGTCATCCAGATCGTTGGTAATAAAGCATTGCGCCGTCAGGGTATCGGGAATCACACGCATCATGCTGACGTTAATGCCAAGCTGTTCAAAGCGCTGGATATAGTCCGAGGCATCCTCACCGACTGTCGCAATGGGAACAGGTTGACCGCCAAGCAAATTCAGGTTGTACGCAATATTGCCTGCGCAGCCGCCAAACTCGCGTCGCATGCTTGGCACCAAAAACGATACGCTGAGCGCATGAATGCGATCAGCCAGAATATGGTCTTTAAAACGCCCTTCAAACACAGCGATCGTATCGAACGCAACGGAACCACAAATCAGTACGGGAGCTGTCATGCTCATGCCTCAAGGAAAAAATTTATCGAGTTGAAAACCATTAATCTGCAACCCAGTCACCGTAAACGGCAACGAGAGATTGACTTCCTGCCCTGCTGCAAAAGCCTGATCAGTCAGACTGGAGGGCAAGTATTGATAAGGAGCGATGATCTTGCGAACGACCGTTGTGCCCGAGGCATCTTTGAGTTCAAGGGTCAAATGCGGCCAGGGCTGGTTCTTATCATACCGGTTACGCATCGTGAAGCGAAGCGTCAGCTCCGTTGGCTGACCTTCCTGCGTCTGCCCGGCGGATTGCTGTAAAGAAGACGCATCAATAGAGATCCGCTCAAGATGGCGAGTCAAGGAGATGTCACACCCCAGCCGCGCACAGGCACTGAGCAAGAGTGGCTGCATACTGGGCAAGCGGGTCACGATTTCATTACGATAGATGTATACGCCCTGGGCAAGCAGGGCAAGCAACGCCAATCCGGCAGCCATGCTCCACAAGATCTTCACAAACAGGCCTGGCCCCTCGTCTGCCATCAGAAAATCAGGCTGCCGCCCCATCGCCATCAAATGCGGCTCGCGCCTTCTGGTTTCGCCCTGAACGCCTGAGGCCTGCTGAACAGGCTCCTGTTCAGCAAAAAACTCGACACTCGATCGGCTGCGCATCACGGCAGGCGCTGGCTGTGGTGGTTCCGGGGCAAGGTATTGTTCAATGCGAACAGAGCTATCCATACGTGGTGCGACAGTCGGCTCAACCGGCATGTATGAAGGTACTGATGCTGGCGCATGCGCATCCTGTGAAACTTCCGAAGGCTGGGAGGCACGGGTTGTCAGCGTGGGCAGATCATTTTCGAGGTTGGCATAGCCATCAAAAATTTTGGAGCATGTCCCGCAACGTACCAGCCCGTCATTGAGGCTCAACTGTTCCGGCGAAACCAGAAAGTCATTCTGACATTTGGGGCAGCGCGTCACAAGACTCATGACAACGCCCTAGGGCTTGGTGCCTGCGAGGCACACCCAGCCATCGCGGGCCTGCCAGACAGACATTGGCAGCCATGCCGCATAGGCTGCGGCAACTTCCTCAGCCTGACGTTCAAGAACGCCAGACAAAATCAGCTGCCCGCCTGGGCGCACACGACCGGCCAGCATTGGAGCCAGCACTTTGAGCGGATTGGAAAGGATATTCGCAACAACAACGTCGAACTGTCCGTCCTGCAACCCATCGGGCAGCATGGACGCTACCGTCACACCGTTGGCAATCGCGTTATCACGCGTAGACTGGACAGCTTGCTCATCGATGTCGACACCAACCGTGCGCAAGGCGCCCAGCATGGATGCAGCGATCGCGAGAATACCTGAACCACAACCATAATCCAGTACCGTTGCCTGCGCGGGCAGGCAGTCCGCCAGCCACTCCAGACATAAGTGCGTAGTGGGATGACTGCCGGTCCCAAATGCGAGGCCTGGATCAAGCTGGATCGCAATGCGATGAGGCTCGGGTGTTGCCGGCATCTGATCAGCGTGCCAGCTTGGCACAATCAGAATGCGTTGACCAACAGAGATGGGACCGAATTGCGACTGCGTCAGGCGCACCCAGTCTGCATCAGGGACGTCACGCAGATGCCATGGCAGCTCAGCAATGGGCCCCGTGTCCTGCAACGCAGCCTCAAGCATTTGCTCTGGATCTGCACCATCGGCAAGCAAGACGACCAGGTGATTGCGCATCCAGGCCTGCGAGTTGGGCTCACTACCCGGCTCACCAAACAATGGTTGCTCAGCCTCCGTGTCAAGATCTGCATCCTCGACAGAAACTGAGAGCGCGCCAGCCTCAAGCAGCGCATCTGAAAGCGATTCAGCAAAAGAACCCGGGCAAAGCAATACCATTTCACGCATGACGATTTCCGCTCATCCGGTTGACCTGCCCGGGTTGATCCAGCACACAGCCGGTCAAGGACGGGCTGCCAGTTTTTGTTCCAGATAATGAATACTGGTGCCGCCTTCTACAAAGCGGGCATCCACCATCAATTCACGATGCAGGGCAATATTGGTTTTAATACCTTCGACCACCATTTCAGACAAGGCAATCGTCATACGCGCGACAGCCTGTGCCCGCGTATCACCATAGGTGATGACCTTGGCAATCATCGAGTCGTAGTGTGGCGGTACAAAATAACCATTGAACACGTGTGAATCAATCCGCACTCCCGGACCACCAGGTGTATGCAGATTAGTGATCCGTCCGGGGCTGGGGACAAAATTGAAGGGATCCTCAGCATTAATCCGGCACTCAAGCGCGTGGCCTTTAAAGGTGACGTCACGCTGACGTAAAGTAAATTTCTCGCCTGCAGCCACCAGGATCTGCTGCTGCACCAGATCAATCCCTGTAATCAGTTCGGTCACAGGGTGCTCGACCTGAATGCGAGTGTTCATCTCGATAAAATAAAACTCACCATTTTCAAACAGGAATTCAAACGTACCTGCACCGCGATACCCCATCTTGCGGCATGCCTCGGCACAACGCTCGCCGATGCGCTCAATCAGTTTGCGCGGGATCCCTGGAGCGGGCGCCTCTTCAATGACTTTCTGGTGACGACGCTGCATCGAGCAGTCGCGCTCGCCGAGCCAGACCGCATTGCGTTCACCATCAGCCAACACCTGGATCTCGATATGACGCGGATTTTCCAGATATTTTTCGAGGTAGACCTCGGGATTGTTAAAGGCGGCACCGGCCTCAGCCTTGGTCATCGTCACGGCGTTGAGCAAAGCGGCTTCGGTATGCACCACACGCATGCCCCGTCCACCGCCGCCGCCGGCGGCCTTGATAATGACCGGGTAACCGACTTCGCGTGCCGTGCGCAGGATTTCTGCCGGATCATCAGGCAAGGCGCCTTCTGATCCAGGTACGACGGGCACGCCCGCCACGATCATGGCCTGCTTGGCGCTGACCTTGTCACCCATCAGACGAATGGTCTCCGGGCGCGGCCCAATAAATACAAAGCCACTTTTTTCGACACGATCGGCAAAGTCGGCATTTTCGGAAAGAAAACCGTAGCCAGGGTGAATCGCTTCTGAATCAGTGACCTCAGCGGCCGCGATGATTGCAGGCATATTGAGGTAACTGTCACGCGAGGCGGCGGGCCCGATACAAACAGACTCATCGGCCAGACGCACATACTTGGCGTCCCGGTCAGCTTCTGAATGAACAACGACAGTCTTGATACCCATTTCGCGGCATGCCCGCTGAATACGCAAGGCAATTTCGCCACGGTTGGCGATCAGAATTTTTTCAAACATATCAGGCAATCACGAATAGAGGTTGGCCATATTCAACCGGCTCACCGTTTTCAACCAGGATCTCTTTGATCACGCCTGTTTTATCCGCCTCAATTTCATTGAGGAGCTTCATCGCTTCGATGATGCACAGCGGCTCGCCTTCTTTGACCGCCTGGCCAACCTGAACAAAAGCAGGTGAGCCAGGGTTGGGAGAACGATAGAATGTTCCGACCATAGGCGATTTAACAGTATGACCAGTCGGCGCAGCTGGAGCGGCAGGCGCGGCAGCGCTGGCTGCAGCGGCATCGGCTGCAGCTGGAGCCGCAGGAGCCGCAGCGGGTGCGGGTGCGTAGGCAACAGGCTGCACGGTTTGAGAAAACTTGACAATGCGAACCTTGCCCTCGCCTTCGGTAATCTCGAGCTCGGCAATGCCAGACTCCGCAACCAGGTCGATCAGGGTTTTAAGTTTTCTGAGATCCATAGTATTTCCGTAAAGTTTTTAATGAACCAGCGTTTGAGTGATCAGGCTGGCTGGACGTGCTGCACGGCGAACCGCACAGCGGCCTCGTAGCCCTGTGGGCCAAGACCCGCCACCACACCAAGCGCCAGATCTGACAGGTATGAGTGATGACGAAAAGCTTCTCGCTGATAGACGTTGGAAAGATGCACTTCGACAAAAGGAATCTTTACTGCTGACAGGGCATCGCGGATTGCAACACTCGTATGTGTATAAGCACCCGCATTGATCACGATGAAATCCGTACCATCCAGGCGAGCAGCCTGTATGCGATCAACCAGCTCACCCTCATGATTACTTTGGTACGTATCCAGACTGGCACCCAGGCTCGAAGACAGACCACCCAGCCGGGCGTTAAGCTCGGGGAGCGTGGTATGACCATAGAGATGTGGTTCGCGCGAGCCCAGCAAATTCAGGTTGGGGCCATGCAAAACCAGGATGCGTTGTGCCATATAAGAATCAGCTATCTATCTAAACAGAGCTCTTTTTAAGCTAAAACCCGCGATTTGTCTACTTACGTCCTTGATTTTGTAACAAGTGACTCAACCTGGGTACGTAGCGCATCAGGTTTGACCTGACCCAGAACTGTATCGATCATGTTGCCTTCTGCATCAAACATGACGGTAAAAGGCAGTCCACCCGAGGGGTTACCCAGCTCTCTCATCATCGAAATTCCTGCATTACCGGCAATCAGCAAGGGATAAGAAACCTTGATTTTATCTACAAATTGACGGATATTGTCTACAGTATCTATGCCGATACCAACAAAATGAACTTTCTGAAAGGTCTGAGCCATTAAATCAAGATCTGGCATCTCCTGGACACAAGGTGCACACCAGGTCGCCCAGAAATTGACCACGATCGGCTGGCCAAGAAACTGCTTAAAGGCCACCTCACGACCGGACAGGTCAGGCAGCGTCGACTCCAGTAGCGCGCCCGGATTCAAGGTAGTCCTTGGAAGCGTCGTCCCAGCCGTTGCCGCGCGATTCGCCTGAGGCGCTTTGCGCGATGACTCTCGCCAGGCCAGCCAGCCCGCGCACGCCATGGCCGCGAGCCCCCCCGCCCCAAATATGATCGTTCTTCTCTTCATGCGTTCAATCATAACGCCGAGGGCATGGGAACGGGACAATTCATCCCATCGCGATCCGGGAACCTGTCAAAGCTATGCAGGGGCGCCCACAAGGCATCTCCCTCTACAATGCGGACAGGAGATTGTTCATGCACCTGCACATACTAGGAATTTGCGGCACCTTCATGGGTGGACTGGCGTTGATCGCGCGCGCGGCCGGACATCGTGTCACCGGGTGTGACGCGGGTGTCTATCCCCCCATGAGCACTCAGCTGACCGAACAAGGCATCGATCTGATCGAAGGCTTTGGCCCCGAACAGCTCGATCTGAAACCCGATTTATTTGTAATCGGTAACGTCGTGTCGCGTGGCAACCCCCTCATGGAAGCCATTCTGAATGAAGGGCTGCCTTATGTCTCCGGTCCGCAATGGCTCGGCGAACATGTATTGAGCGGCCAGCACGTCCTGGCTGTTGCAGGTACACACGGCAAAACCACCACCAGCTCAATGCTGGCCTGGATTCTGCAATCTGCAGGAAAGTCTCCAAACTTCCTGATCGGTGGCGTTGCCCCAGGATTACAGGTCTCTGCGCGCTTTGATCCTGCTTCTGCGCTCTTTGTGATTGAGGCCGACGAATACGATACGGCGTTTTTCGATAAACGCTCAAAGTTTGTCCACTACCGCCCCCGGACCGCGATCCTCAACAACCTTGAATACGATCACGCTGATATCTTTCCCGATCTCGCTGCAATCGAAACACAATTCCATCACCTGCTGCGCACAGTGCCGGGCCAGGGACAAGTGATCCTTCCCGCCCGGGACGCGGCACTCGAACGTGTTCTGGCGCGCGGCTGCTGGTCTGAGGTGGTTCGAACAGGCGAGACTTCCGGCTGGCATACACAAACAATCGATGCACAAAGCTTTGATGTGTATCAGGGCATGGAATGTATTGGACGTGTGCACTGGGAACTGACTGGTGCCCACAATTGTCATAATGCACTGGTCGCGATTGTCGCAGCCGCACACGTCGGCGTCGGAGCGACACGCAGCATTGAAGCGCTGTGCAAATTTTCAGGCGTCAAGCGACGCATGGAAGTCCGCGGCACGATCAACGGCGTCACCGTCTACGACGACTTTGCCCATCATCCGACGGCCATCCGTACGACTCTGGACGGACTGCGCGCACAAGTCGGTACCCAGCGTATTTTGGCCGTTCTGGAGCCTCGTTCAAATACAATGAAGCTTGGGACCATGGCGGCGCGCCTGCCCGAAGCACTCGCCGCTGCAGACCTTGTATTCTGTTTTGGTGAGCGCACGGGCAAACAGGCGCTCGGCTGGGATCCTGCCCACGTCCTGTCTGCGCTGGGCGCGCGCATGCAGTCACACGACCAGATCGACCAGATGGTCACTGCCATTGCCCAGGCCGCCCGACCAGGTGACCACGTCCTCATCATGAGCAATGGTGGCTTTGGTGGTATCCATCAGCGCCTGCTCGACACCCTTGGCTCAAGTGCAGCCTGAATAAAGCGGCTCACGTATCACAACCGGAATCCAGAATGTTTGTTTTGTATGAAGAAGACGGCGCGTTTAAAGCGGGCCACATCATGTCTGAAACCGAGGCTGCACTGCAGGTCGAGTCAGGCTCGGGCAAGCGCAGCAAAATCAAACGCACGCACTGCATTTTTACCTTTGCAAGCCCTGCGCCTGAGGCCTTGCTTGCACAGGCGGAACAAAGTGCTCAGGAAATAGATGTCCCCTTTTTGTGGGAATGCGCGCCCAAAGAGGAGTTTGATGTCGAAACCCTGGGTGCAGACTATTTTGGCCATGCTCCTGATGCGCTCGAAAAAGCCACTCTGCTCCTGAGACTGCATGCCTCACCCATCTACTTTCACCGGCGAGGCCGTGGTCGATATCGTGCGGCTCCGCCTGAAATACTCACCGCAGCACTCGGCGCGCTGGAAAAGAAACAAAAACAAGCCGAAGAAATCCAGGGCTGGGCCAGCGAGATGATTGCAGGGCGCCTGCCGGGCGGAATTGCTGAACTCGCGATGACGCTCATTATTCGTCCAGACAAGAACTCGCAGGCATGGAAGGCGCTCGATGCCGCCTGCACGCAGGCGCAAAAAACACCCGAGCGTCTGCTGCTTGATCTGGGTGCGTGGCCGCATGCCCTTGCTCTGCATAAAGGCAAATTTCTTGCGACCCACTTCCCGCGCGGCGTGGGATTCCCTGAGCTGGACTTGCCCACAGCGGGAGCAGAGCTCCCACTGGCCGAAGTCCAAGCCTATTCAGTGGACGATATCTCGACGACCGAAATCGACGATGCACTGTCGGTCACGATGCTGCCTGATGGCAATATTTGCGTGGGCATCCACATCGCGGCACCCGGCCTTGCCGTCACACGAGACAGCGAGCTTGACCGTCTCGCGCGCGCAAGGATGTCAACGGTATACACACCGGGCGAAAAAATCCCCATGCAACCGGAGAACGTCATTAACGCGTTTTCCCTGGAAGCCGGTCGTGCCGTGCCCGCCCTGTCACTTTATGTGACCGCGAACCCTGTGACGGGTGACATCCTGTCCCACACCAGCAAGCTCGAGCGACTGGCCGTGCGTGAAAACCTGCGTCACAATTTGCTGGATGCCGAGATCACCGAGGCCACACTGGCAGATTCTGACCATATCCTGCCGTATAACGACTGGATTCGACCGCTCTGGGCATTCGCCATGCAACTGGCCAAACAGCGTGAAGACGTCCGGGGCAAACCTGAAAATAACAATCGGGTGGAATACAGTTTTTATCTGGACGGGACCGCTGACAGTCCGGATACTCCGGTAAGCATCCTGCCACGCATGCGCAATGCGCCGCTTGATCGCCTGATTGCCGAATACATGATCCTGGCCAACAGCACCTGGGGTGGAGTGCTCGCGGCGCATGGCGTACCGGGCATCTACCGTTCACAACAAACCGGTCGCGTCAGAATGAGTACGCATGCCTTGCCTCACGAGGCGATCGGGGTCTCGCAATACGCCTGGTGCACCTCGCCCTTGCGGCGTTATGTTGACCTCGTGAATCAATGGCAATTGATCGCCACCATCCAGCATGGCATCTCTGCCCCACTCGTGGCTCCGTTCAAGCCTCGCGATGCAGACTTGTTTGCGATCATTGGCGGCTTTGAAGCCCAGTACACCGCATGGAACGACTTCCAGAACAGCATGGAACGCTACTGGTGCCTGAGGTGGTTGCAACAACAGAATATCTCGACATGCCTGGCAACCGTCCTGAAAGAAGACTTGGTTCGGCTGAGCAATGCCCCACTTGTCACGCGATTGTCCGGCATGCCGGAACTTGGCCGTGGCCAGCAGATCGAACTCAGGATCCAGGGGTTCGACGAGCTTGGGCTCGAACTGGATTGCGGATATCTGTCAGCCATTGAACCTCTCCCGGAACACACAGAGAACGCCTAAAATCAAACACTTGTCATCGATCAGCAGCCGAACGTGACTTCGCACATCCAACCTCCTCTGGCTCCACTGCCCAAGCAGTGGCGAGCATCCGAGCAGCGCTTTTTGCGCTGGGCGATTGCGCTGTCGATCCTGACACATGTTGTGCTCATCGCCTGGCAACGCCCTCCCGCCCAGCAAGCCCTGGATGCAACGCAGACGATGGAAGTCGTGATGGTCAATGCCAGCACTGACTTGCCACCTGCCCATGCCCGTTTGCTTGCACAGAACAATCTGGATGGTGGGGGTGACGCCGCAGCCGTCAATGCATCGCACGACATGCCCTATTCGGGCGACACAGGCGTTCAGGTCGAGGTGCAGGCCCTGACAAAAAAAAGGCTCCAGCTTGAGTCCGAACAGCAGCGTCTGCTGACGCGCATCCAGTCGCCCGAACTGGTGGCTCAACCACAAACCTCGCCTTACTTCATGAAGGAAAGCGAGGCACCGGGCACTGACGATGCCCAGCGCGACAGTATTCTGCAGAATGCAAAGATCGCAATCCTTGCGCAGCAGGTCCAGGATTACAACCAGCGCCCACGCAAACACTTTGACGCACCCGCCACACAAGCCGTACGTTACGCCGCCTACATTGACCAGTGGCGCCAGCGGATCGAACAGATCGGCGCACTGCATTATCCGCGCAGCACAGGCAAGACCGTCTACGGCACGGTCCAGGCGACACTCACGATCCGTCAGGACGGGACATTGTCAGACATCACGATCGACCAGCCGTCGGACCAGGCACTGCTGAACCAGGCGGTTCGCCGGATCGCGCAACTTTCCGCACCTTTTGGCCCCTTTCCTCCGGACATGGCCAGGCAAATCGACCAGCTCGTCATCACCAGGACCTGGCATTTTGTCAACGGCGTTCTTCAAACTCGCGAACCATGAACGACACACAATCAGGCAAGACTCAACAGGCACAGATCCCCAGGTTCGCCGTCATCGGCCATCCGGTCAAGCACAGCCGCTCCCCAGCCATTCATCAGCTATTTGGCCAACAGACAGGAATCGCCCTGCAATATTCACGGATTGAGGCACCAACAGATGCGTTTGCGTCGACCCTCAATGATTTCTTTTCCCAGGGTGGTCGTGGGCTCAACGTCACGGTGCCGTTCAAACAACAGGCCTGGCAACTCGCCAGCGCACACCTCAGTGCACGCGCACGCACGGCTCAGGCTGTCAATACCCTGTGGATGCATGAGGGTGCGCTGCATGGCTGCAACACCGATGGCGTCGGACTCGTACGCGACCTGCAGCGCCTGGGTGTGCAATGCAAAGATGCACGTATCCTGATGATTGGTGCCGGGGGGGCCGCACGCGGGGTCATGGGCCCGCTGCTTGAGACTGGCTGCGCTGAACTTCGCGTGGTCAATCGCACTCCTGAACGAGCCAGAGATCTGATGGCTGGCTGGCAGCCCGTCGCCCGGGCATCCGGTGTGACACTCAGTGCAGGTGGTTTGCAGCAGGCAAGCCATCAGCCAGGATGGGACCTTGTTATCAACGCCAGTGCGAGCAGCCTGGGAGAGGCACCGCCTGATATACCTTCAGGCATATATGCACCCGGCGCCTGGGCATATGACATGATGTATAGCGCCCGTCCAACTCCTTATATGCAGCAGGCCATCCGCGAGGGTGTCTGTCACACTGCAGATGGTCTGGGCATGCTTGTCGCGCAGGCAGCAGAGAGTTTTCTGATATGGCATGGTGTGACACCAGCCATTGAGCCGGTGATTGCTGCGATCCGTGCCGAGCTTGATGCCTCGATATAGAACAACGCTTAATGCAGATAAAAAACAAACCTGATCCCGATCGTTTCATCGACCAGGCATTACACTGGAACTTATGCGTACCGCTCGCCGTTATCTCGCTCGTGAAATATACCGTTCCTCCTTTGTCGTGGTGGTGGCACTGCTTGGCCTGTTCACATTCTTCACGCTGGTCGACGAGCTCGACACCGTGGGTGAAAAATTCCCTCTGAGTGCGCTGTTCTATCTGCAGATGCTCGCGATGCCGACGCGTCTGTATGACTTGCTGCCCATTGGCCTGCTGATTGGTGCGATTCTGGCGCTCGCCGGGCTCGCGCAACGCAACGAACTCGTGATTCTACGCGTGTCAGGCGTAAGTGGCATGGGCTTGCTCAAGATGCTCTGGACCATCTCGATCCCGATCATCTGCGGTGCACTCCTTCTGTCAGAGGTCCTGACACCCATTGCTGAAGTCAAAAGCGGCGAAGCCAATCTGCTGCTGCGCGGCCGGGTCGAGGGCGGCATGCTCGCGACAGGTTACTGGTTCAAAGAGCCGACCACCAACGGCGGCACACGCGTCATCAACATTGGAAAGTTACTGGCTTCTGGCAACGTTGCAAATCTGCGCATGTATGAGTTTTCAGACGCGACGAACTTCTCTGCCATGTCACAGGCGGATACTGGGCGTTTTGTCGACGGCAAGCTCGTCATGCAGAATGTGACCGAAAACAGAATCACGGCGTCTGCAAAAAATGCGCTGGCAGACGCAAAAGTCACTAACAGCCCGCTCATGGTGGTCGAAAAGCTCAAGGAGCGCACGGTCGACACAACGCTCACACCCGAGCGTCTGGTCGCCCGGATTCTCATGCCAGAGCGCATGTCCCTGCTGGCCTTGCGTGACTACATTGATTATCTTAATAAAAACCAGCTGCAGGCAGACCGGCAGGTTGTCGCTGTCTGGCGCAAGATCGCCTATCCGTTCACGCTGATTGTGATGCTGACAATCGCCGCTCCCATCAGCTTTATGCAGACACGACGCGGTGGCGTCGGGGCAAAGGTTTTTATCGGCATTCTGCTTGGCACCGGCTTTTTCATGATTAACCAGCTCGCGCTGAACGTGGGGCTGCTCTACAAATGGCCGCCCGTAATTACGGCGCTATTCCCAAATATTTGCGCGATGCTCATTGCGCTGGGATGTACCTGGCTCATGGAAAACCGTAATGCACTCGCATCGCGCAATACAGGTACATGGCCCTGGAGCAAATCGCCGATATGATCGTATTACCCAACGTGTGGATGATTGGAGACATACAAGGATGCTGCGGATCACTCGATGATTTACTGCAACAGCCCGAGATTGCTCTGGACACCAAAGCGCGCTTCTGGTTTGCTGGCGACCTGGTCAACCGCGGTCCCAACTCATTGTCGACACTCAGACGCCTGATGGCAATGCAGGATCGCAGCGTAGCCATTCTTGGCAATCACGACCTGCACCTGCTGGCCGTCGCGGCGGGCGTGAGACGTCTGGGCAAAAACGATACCTTACTCGAAGTGCTCGATGCACCAGATGCACAGGAGATCATCGACTGGTTACGCTGGCGACCATTGGCGCATTATGAGATGAATCACTTACTGGTGCATGCAGGTGTCATGGCCAAATGGGATGTGACAAAAACGCTTGCGCTTGCCAACGAAGTCGAAACCGCCCTGCGCGGAAATAACTGGCAAAAAATGTTGCAAAAAATGTATGGCAACGAACCCGATCACTGGAAGGAAGGTCATACCGGCGGCAAGCGCTATCGCGTCATTATCAATGCCCTGACACGCATGCGCATGTGCACGCTAAAAGGCCACATGGCGATGCCGGTCAAGGGGCAGCCGGATATCCGGGAAGAAGCACTGGTGCCATGGTTTGACGTACCGGATCGCGCCACGCGTGATGTCACAATCGTCTTCGGACACTGGTCGACACTTGGACTGGTGATGCGTTCAGATGTCATCTGCCTGGACACGGGCTGCGTCTGGGGCGGACATTTAACAGCCGTGCGCCTGCAGGATCGCAGGGTCGTGCAAGTCCCGTGCAAACAGAGCCAGAATCCGTTCGCTCCAGACTAAACGCCTACACTTCGCCGAACCACTCCAGTAACAGCGCATTGACTGCTGAGGCTGCCTCATATTGCACCCAGTGTCCTGCGGCAGGAATGATGCGAAAACTGCGATGAGAATGCGCATTGACCAGCGCAGGGACCAGAGCTTGCGGGGTCGCAGTCACCTCCTGCTCACCCCAGATAAAAAGCGTATCACCCTCATACTGATCGAGCGCCTGAGCCAGGCCGCCTTTCATGGAGTGCCCACGACTGCGGTAGCGTGTCTGTATGCAGGACTGGGTATGAATGCCGATCGCCAGAGGATCAATTTGCATGTCTGCATCAAGCATATGCACCCAGAGGTTATGCCGCATCGCCTCAAGCAATTCAGCTTGCGTGGTGGCAAGCTTCCAGTTCACCAGCTTGCCGCGTGGGCGGCGGGGACCACCATGTCCTGCAGGGCCGAGCAGGGCCAGACGTTTAACCGAAGCACGTCTGGCGGCAATATGGGCACTCACCAGTCCGCCAAAAGAAAAACCAGCCAGATTGATCGCAGTGCTTGCACCGAACAGTTGATCCAGACTGTGCAACGTAATCTCAACCAGACTGTCGAAATCATCAAACTGGGGTGTACTAGAGTCACCATAACCTGGCAGATCAGGTACCCAGACGGAAAACCGCTCTGCTAAAGCCTCAATATTGCGGGCCCAATGCATCCAGCTGCCATGCCCGCCATGGATTAATACCAGCGGCTCTCCCGTTCCAAACTGCCGCCAGCAGACCTCGCCTGGCTGGGTATACACCATGTGACGGCCCATGGGTGGCAGGTGCGCCTCTATCCATTGCTGGGTTTGGTGGTGCATGAATTGCGGTATTTCCATTCGTCCTCCTGATCGTGGCACAATCGACACAAACAATAAACCCATCCGCATTTCCAGAGGAGACAACATGGATCGCAGACAGCTTTTGACCACGCTCGCCGCAGCGTTGGCCGCAGGGATCACATCAACCAGCTTCGCCCAGCAATTAGCAGGTAAACAGTTCAGATTTGTCGTTGGCTATCCCGCAGGCGGCGTTGTGGACTTCGCTGCCCGTACGATTGCTGACGGACTGAGCCACGAAACCGGCGCAACGTTCATTATAGAAAACAAGCCTGGTGCAGCGAGCAATATTGCAACCGAGTTTGTAGCACGCCAGCCTGGCGACGCTGGCGTATTTGGCGTATTTGCAAACTCGACGCTTACGACCAACCCCTTTGTCCCACAGCTGGCATCCAAATCCGTAGATCCTTTTAAAGATCTGAAGCCGGTCGCCGCTTTTGCCGATATGATCCTGGTGCTTGCCGTGACGGAGCAACTGGGCGTGAAATCCCTTGATGCGTTTCTCGCTAAAGCCAAAGCCTCCCCTACGCCCTTGCGTGTCGGACTGGCCGGGATTGGGAGCCCACACCACCTTGCTGCATTACTGCTTGAGCGCTCCGCCCAGCTCAATCTGACGATGGTGCCCTACAAAGGCGGCGCCCCCATGATCGCAGACGCTGCAGGCGGTCACCTTGATGCCGTCTTCACTACAGTTCCCGTGGGCGGGCCAATGGTCGCAAGTGGAAAATTGCGCTGGATTGCAATTGCCCAGCCAAAAACCATTTCCAGCCTGCCTGGCGTGCCTTCGCTTGTGGAAGTCTTCAAAGGCTCTTCGGTGCCCTCCTGGATCGGAGTCTTTGCCCCTTCCAGCACCCCCGACGCTCTGGTTGCGATGATGCACGACAGCATCAACAAAGTGGTCGCCAGTGCGACTGTTGCAGACAAACTGCGCAAAAATGGTCTCGAACCCTTGAACTGGACACTGCCTGAGACGAACACCTTCATCAGCAACGAAGCCGTCTTCATGAAAAAATTCCTGTCTGAATTCAAACTGGATTTTTCTGCTTAAATATTTTCACGCGTAAACATTTACGCCCGACTCACCTTTTATCAGCACCGCATCATGATCATTGACTGTCACGGCCACTTCACCACGACACCACCTCAGGTCGCGCAATTTCGCGCAGATCAGATTGCTGAGTTTCAGCGCACAGGCATCGCTCCCACGGGTGCACCGCCCGCGGTCAGTGATGACGAAATACGCTCAGGAATCGAAAATAAACAATTGCGCATCATGCGTGAGCGCGGGATTGATCTGACGATCTTCTCGCCGCGCGCGATGGGCATGGATCACCACATGGGCAACGAACAAACGAACGTCGTGTGGGCACGTTACTGCAACGACCTGGTCAACCGTGCCTGCAAAATGTTTCCCGACGCCTTCGTTGGCGTATGCCAGTTGCCTCAGGCCGCAGGGGTTGCACCAGGTGCACGGGTATTCGAAGAGCTGGAGCGTTGCGTCAACGAGTTTGGCTTTATCGGTGCCAACCTGAATCCTGATCCGACCGGAGGGCGCTGGACCGACCCGCCTCTGTGGGATAAAAAATGGTGGTATCCGCTATACGAAAAAATGGTTGAGCTTGATGTGCCCGCCATGATTCACGTCAGCGGTTCATGCAATCCACATTTCAATGCGGTGGCCACCCATTACATCAATGGTGACACCACAGCGTTTGTGCAATTCATGACCTCAGATATATTCAAGGATTTTCCGACACTCAAGTTCGTCATTCCACACGGGGGTGGTGCTGTCCCTTACCACTGGGGACGTTACCGTGGGATTGCCCAGGACATGGGCCTGCCACCACTCGAAGAAAAAGTTCTGAACAATGTGTTCTTTGATACCTGTGTCTACCACCAGCCCGGTATCGATCTGCTGTTAAAGGTACTTCCCACCAAAAATGTATTGTTCGCCTCAGAAACAGTTGGCGCAGTTCAAGGCATTGACCCTCTGACGAACTTCTATTTTGACGATACCAAACGGTACATCGATGCCTCAAATTCGGCCGATGACGCGCAAAAGAAACAAATCTACGCAAACAATGCTTTAGGTGTCTATCCGCGTTTGCGTGCGCATCCGAGATGCCAGAGCTGCTAGGTCAAAGTGTCAGATTAATCGCACTGTGCGCGAGACGACTCAGCTCGGCGCGCACAGGCGGTTCACTCTGACCGTCCCAGATCACCGGTAAAAATACCATTTCTACCGAAGTCCCTGTGCCACCAAGTACGCACCACATGTTGTGCAAAAGCGTCTGATCGCCAACGAAAGCGGCAAAGTCGCTACGTGCGCCATGGTGATAAAACCTGAGCGCAACGGGCTGAATCACAGCACCTGCTTTTCGCGCAGGCTCAAACAGATTGGCATAAAAAGGCAGGACCGAAAGCCCGGGTGACGTGGTGCCTTCGGGAAACAGGCCAACAGCCTGCCCGCTGGCAAACCTCTGCTGCATCGCCTCACCGACCTTGTGTACAGCATGACGCGAGGCGCGTTCGATAAAGATCGTATCCGCCCCTCTCGCCAGCCAGCCGATCAGCGGCCAGTGCCGAATTTCGCTTTTAGCGACAAAGGCTGTTGCACGCACGCGATTGAGCACAAAGATATCGAGCCACGAGACGTGGTTCACGACCCACAACACGGCGCCCCGCTCAACGGGTGCGCCACGCTGCGTGACACGCACGCCACAGAGCCAGAGCAGCACGACAGACCAGTATTTTTTAGACCACAACCTGGCTTGCAGACCACAAAGGGCAAAAGTCAGCGCCATGAACAGCAGGCCTGCCAACACCCAGGTCAGCGCAGCCAGCGCACGTGCCAGGAACCGCACGCCATTCAAGCAGAAGCTTCCCAGGCTACGCGTCCACGCACAATTGTTGCCATCACACGTCCAGGCAACTCCATATTCAGGAAGGGCGTGTGCTGACTCTGACTCAGAAGTGATTGACGATTGACTTGCCAGCATGCGTGAGTGTCCACGATGCAGACATCGGCAGCATCACCCACGCCGAGCTGACCGCAGGCAGGCACTGCTGGTGACGAAGCGCACACGATCCGGGCGGGATCCCGGGTCACCCGAGCAATGGCATCAAGCAAGGGAACACCTGCATCCTGGGCCCATTTAAGGGTCAGTGACAACAGCAGTTCAAGGCCTGTTGCACCGGGCTCGGCCTCGGCAAATGGCATCATCTTGCCGTCATCATCGACAGGGGTATGGTCCGAACATATCGCGTCAATCGTGCCATCCGCCAGACCGGCACGAATCGCATCGCGGTCACGCTGGCCACGCAAAGGCGGATCCAGACGGAAATTGCTGTCGTAGTAACCAATATCCACATCTGTCAGATGGACGTGATTGGCCGAGACATCACACGTCACCGCAAGGCCTTCGCGCTTGGCGGCGCGAACGAGCTCAATGCCCGCTGCAGACGACAGGCGGCACAGGTGCAAACGCACATCTGAGGTGCGCTGCAATTCGAGCAAGGTATGAATGGCAATGGTTTCGGCCTGAACCGGTACGCCCGACAGACCCAGCCTGGAGGCATAGGCACCACTTGCAGCAACACCTGAGCGAGACATCCAGGGATCCTGCGCGCGCAACCACAATACATAATTAAACGTACGCGCATACTGCATCGCACGTAATACAACATTCGTATCCAGCACAGGTGTATCAGCTTGTGAAAACCCGATACAGCCGGCTTCGGTGAGTTCGGCCATCTCAGTGATCACTTCACCTTTGAGGCCCACTGTCATCGCACCGAGCGGATACAGATTGACCTGATCGATCTGCCGGGCACGATGTTTAAGCATCTCTACCAGACCCGGCTCATCGAGCGTCGGATCGGTATCAGGCGGCAGCACCAGGCTTGTAATCCCGCCAGCCAGTGCTGCTCTCAATTCTGATTCAAGCGTCGCCCGGTATTCAAAACCCGGCTCGCGCAAACGTGCAGCCAGATCCACCAGGCCCGGAATGACCAGCTTGCCAGTAGCATCGATCGTACGTTCAGCCTTGAACCCCGCGGGGGCGTCATCAAGTGCCGCAATCTTGCCATCGGCAATAAACACACTGGTTACGCGATCTACACCATGTGCAGGATCAATCACGCGACCATTTTTAATCTCCAGCTTCATGCTGATGCTCCCGCCACAATGCTCATGACCGCCATCCGGACCGCTATCCCGAAGGTCACCTGATTCAGAATCACAGACTGACTGCCATCCGCCACCGCGGACTCTATTTCTACGCCACGATTCATCGGCCCGGGATGCATCACGATGCAGTCGGGTTTGGCCAGCGCGAGTTTTTCTTCGGTCAGGCCATAATGCTTAAAGTACTCGTGCGACGAGGGCAGCAAGGCCCCCCGCATGCGCTCGTTTTGCAGACGCAGCATGATGATCACGTCTACGTCCTTCAGTCCTTCGTTCATATCGGTGAACACACGCACACCCATTTGTTCCAGCCCGCTTGGCAGCAGGGTGAGCGGTCCGATGGCACGGACTTCGGCAACACCGAGCGTGGTGAGCGCGTGGATATTGGAACGCGCGACACGCGAGTGCAAGATGTCGCCCACCACCGCAACGGTCAGATTGGAAAAATCCTTTTTGAAATGGCGGATCGTATACATGTCCAGCAGGGCTTGCGTCGGATGCGCATGGCGGCCATCGCCCGCATTGATCACATGCACATGCGGCGCCACATGCTGCGCAATCAGATAGGGTGCACCGGAGGCTTCGTGCCGCACCACAAACAAGTCGGCCTGCATGGCAGACAGATTGGCAATCGTGTCGAGCAGCGTCTCGCCTTTTGCTGCGGACGACACATTGATGTTGAGGTTGAACACGTCAGCAGACAGTCTTTTAGCCGCGATCTCAAAGGTCGTGCGTGTACGGGTTGAGTTTTCGAAAAACAGGTTAAAAACACTTTTGCCGCGCAGGAGAGGAATTTTTTTGACATCACGATCGGCCAGCGGCACAAAAGTCTCAGCCGTATCGAGAATGTGCGTCAGGATGCTGCGTGGCAGCCCCTCGGTGGTAATCAGATGTGTCAGCTCGCCGTGCTGATTGAGTTGGGGGTTGCGCATCAATGCTCCTCGGATTCAACTGTCAGGACCAGGCCCCCGTCTTCGGTCTGCGACAGGACAAGACTCCCCTCGGGAGCAGGCTCGACGCATCCGCCAACAGCCACAGCGGCAATCGGCAGTTCGCGTCCGCCCCGGTCAACCAGGACAGCCAGACGAATCGATGCGGGCCGACCATAATCAAATAGCTCATTCATCGCTGCACGTATGGTTCGTCCGGTGTAGAGCACATCATCGACCAGAATCAGGTGTTTGTCTGCGACCGGAAAGGTAATTTCCGAAGGCAGAACTTGTGCATGCAAGCCGATCTTGTCAAAATCATCGCGGTAAAAACTGATATCAAGCGTGCCATAGGGCTGAACCAGCTTGAGGTCGCGGTGCAGACGCTGGGCCAGCCAGGCGCCACCAGAATGAATCCCTACCAGATGGACTTGCTGGACAGGTAAGGACTGGATTTCCTGGCGCACGGCACAGAGCAGATTCGCATAGAGCGTTTCGGCATCCGGCAATTGTTCAGGGGTATAGATGTTTGGGGTGTATGCCATGGGAGCCTTCAGGTCAGCGCGTCAAAGTATCGTTGCAGAATAATAGCCGCTGCGTGCGCATCATCTGCGTCATTTCCGGTGATTTTCTGGGCCAATACGCTCGAGCCACGTTCGTCAACCAGTACGACGGGAATGCCAAAGCGTCCCTCAAGCTGGCGTGCAAAACGTCGGCAATGTCCTGCAGGATAGTGTTCTGAACCATCAGATTCGAGGGCCAGACCCACTACCATGCGCTCGGGTTGCCACATTTCGATCAGCGCGGCGATCCTGGCAAACCGGCCGATCCGGGTGGGCTCAAGGATGATATCAAGCGGACGGGACTGTTTAAGCAGGGAATTGCCAATTGCCACGCCCAGCTTTTTTGCACCATAGTCAAACGCAAGCAGGGTTTCTTCATGCATGCCCGGCGACACCCGTCAGCATCACCGGATCAATCCCCAGGAGTTTCAGGGCCGCAGCATAGCGTTCGTCTGGCGGCATGCCAAAAATAATATTTTTGTCGGCCTCCACACTTAACCATGCATTCTGGGCCAGTTCGTTTTCAAGCTGTCCAGCTCCCCAGCCTGCGTAACCAAGGGTCACGAGCATTTTTTCAGGGCCACGGCCCTCGGCCACCTCTTCGAGCACATCGCGTGAAGTCGTCAGTGCCATGCCTTCGAATTTGATGCTGGAACTGTACTCGCCGGCTGGCGCATGCAGCACAAACCCCCGGTCTGTCTGCACCGGCCCGCCAAAAAAGACAGGCGTGTCATGCCTGGGGACAATTTCCAGTTTTAAATCAATTTTTTCGAGCAAACTGCCAAGCATGAGGTCCGTCGGACGGTTAATCACCAGGCCGAGTGCACCTTTTGGGGTGTGTTCACAAATATAAATCACGGTACCCGCGAGATTGCCACCCACCATGCCAGGCATCGCCATCAAAAACTGGTTGGACAAGTCAATCGCAGCATCAGAGTATTGAGTCTGTTCGGTCATGATCAGTCCTTTAGGTCAAAAAATACGGGAATCAGATTTCCATCATTTCGAAATCTTCTTTGCGAGCGCCACACTCCGGACAGACCCAGTTTGGAGGAACATCTTCCCATTTGGTACCTGGGGCGATCCCTTCTTCGGGCAAACCCAAGGCTTCTTCATAAATCCATCCGCAAATCAGACACATCCAGGTACGCATAGCTCTCTCTTTATTCATACCCCGCTAATCGGTAATACACAGATTATTACGGGTCATCTCTTACAATGGGGTCAATTTTACCGAAACCAACACTTGCTTGCCGAACCATTACTGGTTGTTTGATGCAAATCACTGGTTCAAACGTGTTTAAAAGTCATCGGAACCTATTTCAGTGCCAAATTACTCTTTACCTATTACGCTAGTTTTTGGACCGTTTGACCCGACTGGGTCGGATGGGCTACCTGCTGACGCGGTCACCTGCGCCGCGCTGGGTGGCCACGCACTCGCCACGCTGACCGCCATCACGACGCAAGACAGTGCAAAAACCGAAACGGTCCATCCCTGTTCTGGCGAACAAATTGATGACCAGGCGCGCTGCGTACTCGAAGACATGCCTGTTCAGTCCATCAAAGTCGGAGCACTCTCCTCGACTGAAGCCGTCAGCGCGGTCGCCCAGATTGCCGCCGATTACAGCCAGGTGCCGCTCGTACTGCATCTGGGCCTGCAGGAGCTCGATTCTGAAGAAGAGCCCGAAGAAGATGAGGTAGAAGACCTCGTGGGCGCCACCATCGAACTGCTGGTCCCCCAGGCGCACGTTGTCGTGGTTGAGGCCAAACGTCTGGCGCACTGGATTACAGAGGACGTGCTGGAGGCCGCCGGGCAAACCGCTGGCCCCCAGGCACTTCAGGCGATTGGCGCAGCCTGGGTGCTGGTCACAGGCAGTCAGCAGCGCCCCGGCCATCTGGTCAACATTCTGGTCGGACCCGCCAATGAAATCGTGAGCTGGCCCTGGCAATCCCCACCGGAACGCGTGCGCGATGCGGGCGGCCTGGTTGCCACCGCGCTCGCCGCCTTTCTGGCTCAGGGCCTGAGCGTTCCTGAAGCAGCCAAAAAGGCCTGCGCACATGCCGAACTCGCCCTGGCGCAATCCTTCCAGCCGGGCATGGGGCAGCGCATTGCACGCAGGGTCCCCCTGCAACAGTCTTCTAACGAATCTGCCGGGCTGTCATGATTTCCACCACCAAGTTCCCTCGTGGCCTGTATGGTGTGACGCCAGAGTGGGATGACCCCGTCAGGCTCGAAGATGCCGTGCGCGCAGCAGCGCGCGGGGGCATGCGCGCCTTGCAGCTACGTCACAAAACCGCAGACGCGGCACTACGCCGGTCCCTGGCTGTCCGCATCCAGGAGGTCTGCAAAGAACTGGGTGTGGTGTTTCTGATCAATGACGACTGGCGTCTGGCGCAGGAAATCCAGGCCGATGGTGTACACCTTGGCCAGCACGATGATGCGCCTGATCTGGTGCGCCGTGCGCTGGGGCCCGACATGCTGCTTGGCGTGTCCTGCTATGCAGACCCCTTGCGTGCGCAAAGCCTGATTCAATATGATGTAGCCTACATTGCCTTTGGTGCGATGTTTGCCTCACAAACCAAGCCACTTGCACCTGCGGCTCCATTGGCCGTACTGCAGGCGGGCCGCAAAATTTGCCTGGAGCAAGCCATGCCCAGGCCTGCCGTGGTGGCAATTGGCGGAATCAATCTGGACAATGCACAAACAATTGCCCAGGCAGGTGCTGATGCCATTGCGGTCGTGGGCAGCCTGTTCCTGGCGACCGATATCGAAGCCACGGCGCGCGCGCTGGCAGCACCTTTTTCTCTCACATGATTTTTTTGCCCGTCCGACTGGAGCTTTTGAATGTCCCGTAACGTTGAACTCTTTGACCGTGCCTGCCTGAGCATTCCTGGCGGCGTAAATTCACCCGTGCGAGCATTTCGCTCCGTCGGCGGCACGCCACGCTTTGTCGCGCGCGCACTGGGGCCATACTTCTGGGATGCCGATGACACACGCTACATCGACTACATCGGCTCCTGGGGTCCGGCAATCCTGGGGCACGCACACCCCGAAGTCGTGCGTGCAGTCCAGGAAGCAGCGGTCCATGGTCTATCGTATGGCGCACCAACCGAGGCTGAGGTCATCATCGCTGAAATGCTGATCGAGCGTATGCCCTCGATCGAGCAGGTCCGACTGGTGAGCTCGGGCACCGAAGCCACCATGACCGCCATCAGACTGGCACGGGGCGCAACCGGCCGCAACAAAATCATCAAATTCGAAGGCTGTTATCACGGTCACGCAGACAGCCTGCTGGTTAAAGCCGGATCCGGCCTGCTCACCTTTGGCAACCCAACCTCAGCCGGCGTACCTCCTGAATTTGTTGCACACACACTCGTGCTCGACTACAACGATATCGACGGCGTCAAGGCCGCCTTTGCAGAACACGGCAAAGAAATTGCCTGCATCATCGTCGAGCCGATCGCGGGCAACATGAACCTGATCAAACCCATTCCAGGTTTTCTCGAAACACTGCGCAGCGAATGTACCGCTCACGGTGCCCTGCTGATATTTGACGAAGTAATGACGGGCTTTCGTGTTGGTCCACAAGGCGTGCAAGGGTTATCAGGCGTCACGCCTGACATCACCACCCTCGCAAAAGTGATTGGCGGCGGCATGCCAATTGGCGCCTTTGGTGCAAGCAAGGACATCATGCGGCACATCGCACCACTTGGTGGCGTATATCAGGCAGGCACGCTTTCTGGCAACCCGGTTGCCGTCGCCGCAGGGATCACAACGCTCAAGCTGCTGTCCGAGCCTGGCTTTTACGAAGACCTCGCCGCACGCACACATAATCTTGTCACAGGTCTGGTGACACGTGCGCACGCACACAACATTCCATTCAGCGCAGACTCAGTTGGCGGAATGTTCGGTCTGTATTTTTCGCATACGGTTCCGACCACGCTTGCTCAGGTGTCTGCCAGCAATATTGAAATGTTCAAAACCTTCTTTCACGCCATGCTTGATGAGGGCGTGTACTTTGCGCCATCGGCGTACGAAGCGGGCTTTGTTTCCTCGACCCATGATGACAGCGTCATTGCTGCCACCATAGACATTGCAGACCGCGTCTTTGCCAAACTGGCAAAAGGCTAGACACCCAGATAACGCGTCCACACGCTACGGTCGGCATCGAGCGCTTCTGAGCTCCCTTGCCAGACCACGCAGCCGCGCTCAAGAATAATATGTCGATCAGCAAGCCTGAGCAGACGATCGACATATTTATCAATCACCAGAATCGTCTGACCATGCTGACGCAGTTGCGCCAGGCACTGCCAGATTTCTTCCCGGACTTTGGGCGCAAGGCCTTCTGTGGCCTCGTCCAGAATCAACAGGCGAGGATTGGTGACGAGTGCGCGACCAATTGCCAGCATTTGTTGTTCTCCTCCCGAAAGCTGATTGCCCATATTGTTTGCACGTTCACGCAAACGGGGGAACATATCAAAGACCCGCGCGACGTCCCATAGCTGTTGTGCGTCAGGATGACGCACGTCTGCAAAAGCAGTCAGATGTTCGCGCACAGTCAGGTTCGGAAAGCACTGGCGACCCTCGGGCACAATCGCCATACCGAGACGGGCAATGCGATCTGGCGCCCAGCCCGTTACATCCTGTCCGCAAAACTGAAGGGATGCGCCGTTTTTAAGTGCCAGCAGGCCAAACATTGTACGGACCAGCGTAGTTTTACCCATGCCATTGCGCCCGAGCAGGGCCACCACTTCTCCGCTCGCAATCTCAAGCGACACATCAAACAGCACCTGACTCATGCCATAGCCGCTACAAAGTCGCTGTGCACTCAGCATGGAGCCTCCTCGCCAAGATAGGCTTGCCGCACATCCGCATTGGCACGAATTTCTTCAGGCGTCCCGGTCGCAATCAGACGTCCATAGACCAGCACGGAAATCCGGTCGGCCAATCGAAACACCGCCTGCATGTCATGCTCGACTAGCAGGATGGTCATGCTGCCACGCATCGATTCAATCAGTTCGGTTAAACGCAATGTTTCGTCAGGCCCCATGCCAGCCATCGGCTCATCCAGCAGCAGCACTCTGGGCTGTGCAGCCAGTGCCAGTGCGAATTCAACTTTTCTTTGCTCACCATGCGGCAGCGTGCCGGCAGTCTGTTGCCACAAGCCTGAGTCAATCGCACAAGCTTGTGCCAGTTCACGCGCAGCATCTGTCAGTGCCACATCCCGGCTGCGTGCCTGCCAAAACCTGAAGCTGCTGCCTGCATGCGACTGAACGGCGAGCAACAGATTGTCAAACACTGTCAGTGTGTTAAAGATATTTGTGATCTGATAAGAACGCGACAATCCCGCAGCCACCCGCTGATGCGCCGTCTCGCGCGTGACCTCGTGGCCATCGAGATGGATCGCGCCCGCATCGGCAGGCATGGTGCCCGACAGGAGATGGATCAGTGTCGACTTACCCGCTCCATTGGGTCCAATCAAGGCATGGATTTCGCCCGCCCTGAGCTCCAGTGACACGTGATCGGTGGCAACCAGCGCACCAAAGCGTTTGACGAGCTGATGGGTCCTCAGCATGATTTCGATGCGCCCATTTTTAATGCCACGGATGCCCACAAGCCAGACAGGCCACGCGGCGCCAGCAGCACAATCCCAAGCAGCAAGATGCCCAGCGGCAGATGCCAGTAGTCGGTGTAGAGGCGCAAGAATTCTTCGAGCGTGAGCATCACCGCCGCCCCCACCAGGCCTCCGTAGCGCAGGCCCATGCCACCCACTATCACCATGATGATGAGGTTGGCAGACTCGGTCCAATGCATGAGGCTGGGAGAAACAAACAGATTATGTTCTGCGAGCAAGGCCCCTGCCAGACCCGCAAAGGCGCCTGCGATCACAAAGGCCAGCAGCTGGATGCGCATCACCGGATAGCCCATCGCTTCCATGCGGGAAGCGTTTTCACGAATGCCCTGCAGCGCCTGGCCAAACTTTGCGCGAACGAGACGATGCATGACATACAGACAGATCAGGACGACTGCGCACACCAGATAATAAAACTGCGTGTCATCTGCGAGATCTACCCCGGGAAACTTTGCATGTGCCACAAGGTTGAGTCCGTCATCGCCACCATACTTGCGCAGCGAGACAAAAATGTAATAGATCATCTGTGCAAATGCCAGAGTGATCATGATGAAGTACACGCCCCGCGTGCGTAGCGAGATCAGGCCAACCAGCAGGGCAAGCAGCGCCGTGACCAGCACGGCGACCGGCCAGGCGATCAGGGCACTGGTCACGCCTTCGGCAGACAGGATGGCTACGACAAAAGCCCCTGCCCCAAAAAAAGCTGCATGTCCCAGAGCCACCATCCCACCATACCCCAGGATCAGATTCAAACTGCTCGCAGCGAGCGCAAAAATCATCACCCGCCTCACAAAGGAAACATAAAAGCCCAGATCCATGAGCGGTGCCACGAGCGGAAACAGCGCCAGCAGGATGATGCACAAGCTTGAAAGTACCAGTGATGCGCGCATGATCAGCCGCGTGCCGGAAAGAGACCAGCAGGTCTGAACACCAGAACGACTGCCATCAGGACGTAGATGGAGATCGCAGCGAGCGTCGGTCCGACACTGGAGGCCACAGCAGGCGAGAAAAAAGTTTTCAACAAGCTTGGCAAAAAAGCACGTCCTGCGGTATCGACAAAGCCCACCAGCAGCGCACCGACAAAGGCGCCACGCATCGAGCCGATGCCACCAATCACAATACACACAAGGACCAGGATCAGGATCTGCTCGCCCATGCCGGCCTGAATCGCGGAGACAGGACCGAGCAACGCACCAGCCAAGGCAGCTAGCATGGCGCCCAGCACAAATACACCCAGAAACAGCAAAGGAACTCGCACACCCATCAGCATCGCCATCTGCCGGTTGGACGCGCCCGCTCGCACTAGCACGCCGGCACGTGTTCGGGTCACAAACAGATACAGACCCAAAGCTGTCGCCAGACCTACAGCAATAATGAGCAATCGATAGGCAGGGTAGAGAAAATCAGGGAGCAGATGCACAGGTCCCGACAAGCTTGCAGGCATATTCATCATCATCGGTGCCGGGCCCCAGATCATTTTGACCAGATCATTGGCAATCAGGATCACAGCAAAGGTACCCAGCACCTGCGCCAGATGATCCCGCAGCACAAGCTTGCGAATCAATACGATCTCAATGATCAGGCCCACCCCGGCAGTCACCAACGCAGAAACCACGATCGCAGCGAGCAGCGAACCCGTCACCTGCATGGTCTGGGCGGCCACATAGGCGCCCGCCATGTACAGCGAACCATGTGCGACATTCAGGATATCCAGAATGCCAAACACCAGTGTCAAGCCTGCCGCAATCAAAAACAGCATCAGACCGAACTGCAAACCATTGAGCAACTGCTCGGCAACGAGCGTCGGACTCATCGAGGCAATCTTACGAAGGCTTCTTGCATTCACCCACGTAAACGTCTTGATAGGAATCAAACACCTTGCCCACCAGTTTGTTGGTGATGCGACCGTCCGCGCCCTTTTCGATCACGCGCAGGTAATAAGGCTGGATCGGGAAATTATTGACCCCGTACGTGAACGGACCGCGTACCGAAGCAAAATCTGCCTTTTTCAATGCAGCCAGAACTGCGGCACGATCACTGACTTTGCCATCGACAGCCTTGGTTGCAGCATTGATTGCCATGATGACGTCATAGGCCTGCGCGGCGTAAACCGAAGGGTTGCGGTTGTTGTATTCCTTGCGAAAGGCATCAACAAACTGCCTGTTCTGCGCGTGATCGAGATCAAAGGCCCATTGCGCCGTGTTGAGCATACCAACCATGGGCTCACCCACGGCCTGAATCACATCTTCATCCGCAGAAAAACCAGGACCGATCAGTTTGATATTCTGGTTCAGGCCAGCCGAGACAAACTGTTTGATGAAGTTAATCCCCATGCCGCCGGGCAAAAAGATATAGACCGCATCAGGTTTGGCTTCACGCAATTGCGCAAGCTCCGCTGCGTAGTCGATCTGGCCAAGCTTGGTGAAGACTTCCTGATTCACCGATGTCTTGTAACCCCGTTTGAAGCCTGTCAGCGCATCCTTGCCAGCCGGATAGTCTGGCGCCATGATGACCATTTTTTTAAAGCCGCGATCTGCCGCAACCTTGCCTGCTGCTTCGTGAAAGGCATCATTCTGGTAGGTCAGGCCAAAGAAGTAGTCGTTACATTGTGCGCCAGCATATTGGCTTGGGCCCGGATTATTCGACAAATAAGGAATCTTGGCCGCAAACAAAGCCGGACCGACTGCGAGTGCAACGTTCGAGCCAATCGGGCCGGTAAAAAAATCAATCTTGTCGCGTTGAATATAGCGCGTCACCAGCTGCTTGGCCTGATCAGGATTACCACCCATATCCGTTTGAAGAAACTCAGCAGGCTGGCCACCAAGTTTGTTGCCCAGCTGTTTGATAGCCAGATTGAAGCCATCGCGCGCCTCAGCGCCGAGTGCGGCAAAAGGACCTGACAAATCATTGGCAATGCCTACCTTAATCGGGGTCTGAGCCATGACCAGGCCCGGCAACATCAGAGCCGCAACAAACAAACGATGAAACAGACGCATAGAAAGTCTCCAGAAATGTCGGTTACGACACGCGATTCAGTGCAAAATACACATAATATTTGGTTTCAAATAGTAGCAGGTGGTCATACTTTTCCGAAATGGAGTGACGCATGAATAGACGTACCGTATTGGCCTGTATTTCCGGTCTTTTCGCCGCAATCAGCTTGTCGTCGGTGTTCGCTCAAACACAGGGCAAACCGATTCGCCTGATCGTGCCGTTCCCTCCTGGAGGTTCGACAGATATTGCAGCACGTGTGCTTGCGGAGCCCCTGGGCAAAATTCTCGGCCAGACCGTTGTGGTTGAAAACCGCGGAGGTGCCGGCGGATCGATTGGCATGATGGAAGTCGCCAGAGCGGCGCCAGACGGCCTGACCTTTGGCGTGGCAACCGTATCGACTCACGGTGTCAACCCTGCTGTCTATAAAAACTTGCCTTATGACCCGATCAAGAACTTTGCTCCCGTCACAGAACTTGTCCAGGCACCTGGCGTACTGGTGGTCAATGCCAGCCTGCCGGTCAAGAACTTTGCCGAGTTCCTCGCCTACCTGAAGGCCAACCCTGACAAGCTCAGCTATGCCTCGACCGGCAACGGAACAATCAGTCATATGTGGGGCGAGTTGTTCAAAAGCACCACTCAGACCTCGATGACACACGTGCCCTACAAAGGTGCGGGTCCTGCGCTCAACGATCTGATCGGAGGTCAGGTCATGGTGTATTTCGATCAGGTGGCATCTGCCATGCCGCATATTCAGTCGGGCAAACTGCGCGCGCTGGCCGTTTCGTGGCCCACCCGTCTGGCGCCCCTTCCTGATGTCCCGACCTATGCCGAACTGAATCTCGCCTCGAACAATGATCCCTCATGGTTTGGGCTGGTCGCACCTGCTGGCACACCAGCCAAAGACATCCAGCGCGTGCGCGACGCCGCAGCACTAGCCGTCAACGAACCTGCTGTGCGCGATCGACTGGCACTGATGGGTCTATTCCCCTCGGGTACAACGCCCGCCCAGTTTGCGCAAACCATCCGCAAGGAAATCGACAAAATGCAGGTACTTGCCAAGGCAACAGGCATCTCGATCGATTAGCAAGACCGAAATATCCAGGTGATTTTTGATTAATTGGCACCTGGCATCGACATTCATGGGTGACAGCGTCCGCAAAAAAGCGATAATTGCGGATTCTTCACCCATTATTCTTTGCGACACGCCATGGCCGTTAATTTATATATTCCGTCGGACGATGCAGTTTTCCCCGTTGCTGGCATTGAAATCGGTGTCACCGAGGCAGGCATCCGCAAGGCAGATCGTCGTGATCTGACCGTCTTTCGTCTGAGTGCAGGTACGAGTGTTGCAGGTGTATTTACCCGCAACCGGTTTTGTGCGGCACCCGTGATTGTGTGTCAGCAACATCTGGCCTCTGGTCAGGCGATTCGCGCCCTGGTCATTAATACCGGCAATGCCAACGCCGGGACAGGTGAACCGGGCATGCTGGCGGCACAGCAAACCTGCGATGCGCTCGCAGGACTCATGGGCGTCAGCAGCCAACAAATTCTGCCTTTTTCGACAGGCGTCATCCTTGAGCCGCTGCCGGTCGACCGTATTGTGGCGGGGCTGCCTGGCGCAATCAAGAACTTATCACCCGGCAACTGGGTCTCGGCAGCCCACGGCATCATGACCACCGACACCTTGCCAAAGATCCACTCCCAGCGTGTGGAACTGGGCGAGCACACCATCACCATCACAGGCATCAGTAAAGGTGCAGGCATGATTCGCCCTAACATGGCTACCATGCTGAGCTATCTTGCGACCGATGCAGGCATTTCACAACCCTTGCTCACTCAGCTGGCACGCGAACTCGCCGATGTCTCCTTTAACCGCATCACCGTGGATGGCGACACCTCCACCAATGATTCTTTTATTGTGATGGCAACTGGACAGTGCGGCCTGATGATCGACAGCACCTCCCATCCGCACTACACCGCGCTGAAAGATGCACTGGCTAACGCGGCAAAAGACCTTGCACAAAAAATCGTGCGTGACGCCGAAGGCGCCACTAAATTCATGACCATTTGCGTCGAGCAAGCCAAAACCGCCGAAGAAGCTCTGCTTGTTGCCTACGCAGTGGCACATTCACCTCTGGTTAAAACGGCATTTTTTGCCTCCGATCCAAACCTCGGCCGCATTCTGGCTGCTGTCGGCTACGCAGGCATCCTGGATCTGGATGTAGCTGGCGTCAATCTCTGGCTTGGCGATGTACTGGTGGCCACACGTGGCGGACGCAACCCCGACTATCAAGAATCAGATGGTCAACGCATTATGAAAGAACCTGAAATTCTTGTACGGATCGCCCTGGGCCGGGGCGAAATCACCGAAACTGTTTACACCTGTGATTTTTCGCACGAGTACGTAAGCATCAACGCCGACTACAGATCCTGATGAACAACTCAAACACAACCCAACCTATCGCTTCATCCGAAATGACAGAGTTACTGGCGCGTGCAGTGCGCGTGCTCACGCAGCTTGAAGCGTGGCTGCCTCCGGCGCCGCCTGCGATGAACTGGGACGCCCGCGCCTTTCGCTGGCGCAAACGTGGCGCCTCACACGGCTGGCTAGATGCGATTACGCATGTATCGCTGATCAACACCGAAGACCTTCAGCACATCGAACGTCAAAAAGAAATCATTGATCGCAACACGCTGCATTTCGTCGAAGGCAAGCCTGCCAACAACGTACTGATGACCGGTGCGCGCGGCACAGGTAAAAGCTCACTGGTCAAAGCCATGCTTGCTGCCTACGGTGATCGCGGCCTGCGACTCATTGAGGTTGACAAGGCTGACATGGCTGATTTATCGGACATCGTGGATGCCGTAGGTGCGCGGCCAGAAAAATTCATCGTGTTCTGCGATGACTTGTCTTTCGAAGAAGGCGAGCCCGGCTACAAGGCGTTGAAATCCGTACTTGATGGTTCTGCCGCCTCGACGGGTAACAACGTCCTGATCTATGCCACCTCGAACCGTCGCCACCTGATGCCTGAATACATGAGCGAAAACCTCAGCTATCAGCATCAGTCAGATGGCGAAATCCATCCTGGCGAAACCGTCGAAGAAAAAATCTCGCTGTCCGAACGTTTTGGTCTGTGGCTGTCTTTCTATCCATTCCGCCAGGATGACTATCTGGACATCGTGGCTCACTGGCTGCGCACACTCGGCTGCACCGAAGCGAGCATCACCGACTCCCGCACCGAGGCCTTGCAGTGGACCCTTGAGCGTGGCTCACGTTCCGGACGCGTGGCGTGGCAGTTTGCACGCGACTGGGCCGCACGGCATGCCTGACAAAATCATTGATGTTGCCGTTGGCGTGCTGCTGCGCCCGGATGGCACTGTTTTGCTGGGTAACCGGCCGGCTGGCAAGCCCTGGCCGGGCTGGTGGGAGCTGCCTGGTGGCAAACTCGAACCAGGCGAAACCGTCCTTCAGGCACTCGCGCGCGAACTTCAAGAAGAAATCGGCATCCAGATGACCGAAGCTACACCCTGGGTCACCTATATCCACAAATACCCCACGACGACCGTGCGCCTGGCTTTTTGCCGCGTCACGGGCTGGACGGGTGAGCCTGTCGGCCTCGAAGGGCAAGCGTTACAGTGGGTCGCACTCGAGCATGCCCACGAAGTTCCCCAGCTTCTGCCTGCCACCTATCCGCCTCTGCGCTGGCTGCAGCTCCCAGATTTTTATGCGATCTCCTCCGCTGGTTCTGCAGAACAGATGCCTGCTTTTTTAAGGCGGCTGGATCAGGCGCTCGCTAATGGGCTCAAGCTTTTACAGTGGCGCGAACCTGTCTGGCCAGCTGGAGACGCGGCTGACGACCTGCTCGCAGCGTTGCAAACGGTCTGTGCACGTTGTCATGCAGCCGGTGCGCGCGTCCTACTCAACAGTGTCCATCCTGCTGCCTGGCTTGAATATACCGATGGCTTGCATCTGCGCACGCTTGATGCACAGGCACTGACTGCTCGCCCTCAGCTGGCACCCCATCAATTACTGGGGATGTCCACGCATAATCAGGCCGATCTGGAGCTTGCACGACATTTGCAGGCAGACTTCGCAGTACTCAGCCCGGTGCTGGCGACTGCTTCACATCCTGGCGTGGCAGGCATGGGTTGGTCACAGTTTGCTGCCCTCAACGCGCAGGCAGGTCTCCCCGTTTACGCACTGGGTGGACAATCTGCCGAGACCCTGCACATCGCACAATCAGTTGGTGGGCACGGTGTTGCTGGGATTCGCAGTTGGGTTGCCTGAAGCATCCAGTTTTTTAAGGTCCTCGACAGACCAGCCACCACCGATTGCCGCAATCAGTCGCACGCTTGCACTTAACCGGTTACCCGTCAGGGTGATGTAGGTCCGCTCATTATTCAGTGCCGCCGTTTCGAGAATCGAGACACTCAGATAATCAATCAGACCCTGATCGTACTGGTTACGTGTCAGCCTGAGCGACTCCTGTGCGGCCTGAACCGCCAGGCGCTGGACGACAGCCTCCTGCTCGAACACCCGCATCTGTACCATGGCATTTTCAACTTCCTGCAAAGCTTGCAGGACGGTCTGGCGATAAATTGCGGCCTGCAAATCAAACCCCGCACGTGCCTGCTCAATCGCGGCCTGTCGGGCACCACCATCGAATATCAGCATCGCGAGCTGGGGACCTAACGCCCAGAACTGCGCAGGTGCGGTAAACCACTGCGTGTAATCATTACCGCGATAACCCGTATTGCCGTTAATCGTCAGACTGGGAAACCAGGCTGCCGTTGCAACGCCAATCAAGGCATTTGCCGAAGCGGTCCTGCGTTCGGCACCCGCTACGTCCGGGCGTCGTTCAAGCACGAGTGAGGGCAAGCCCACTGGCGAGACAGGGGGCGTCAACTCAAACTTTCGCTCGGCGATTGAAAACGTTGAGGGAGGACGCCCGAGAAAAACCGCAACAGAGTTTTCAAATACGGCACGCTGCTGTTCAAGGTCGATGAACTGGGCACGCGTGCTTTCGAGCTGGGTGCGTGCCACAGCCACATCAGCAAGTCCTGAGACCCCCGCTTCATAGCGATTGGTCGTCAGCGTTAATGATCGCTGATAGGCATCAAGCGTTGCCTGCAATAATCTTTTTTGTTCATCCAGTATGCGCACCTGCAGGTAACTTAACGCCATCGCGGTTTGCGCCGTCAGGCGTGCGCCAGCCACGTCGGCCGCAAGCCCAAGTTCAGAGGCATCCGTCGATTCGATATTGCGGCGCACACTGCCCCAGATGTCGAGCTGCCAGCTCGCCAGAGCATTGGCGTTATAGGTTGTCATGGCCGTACTCGACACCACGCCCGCTGCACTCGTCGCCGAGCCGCCTGCGCGCGTAGCCGCACCGTTAACGGTCAGGCTGGGATAGAGGGGCGAGCGCGCGCCCTGCGTGATAGCAACCGCCTGACGAAATTTGGCTTCAGTCTGCGCGATCGTCTGGTTTGATGTGTTGAGCTCGTCCATTAATTGAGACAAGGTTTCATCCTGATACATCTCCCACCAGGGTCCACGCGGGATGTCAGCTAAGGCGCGCGACGGCTGCCAGCCGGCAGACTCTTTAAAAGTCGTTCCAACATCTACGGGTGGGCGCACGTAATCAGGTCCGACCATACAGGCCGAAAGCAGACCCAGCAGACCAACCCCCATCAGCATGCGAGAAAGTTTCCTGAGCGGGCGTTGCAATTGATTGAGCATTAAAACCATCATCGTTGTGTCTTGGTTAACATCCATAAGCGGAACCGATCCAGATACAAGTACACCACAGGTGTGGTGTACAGCGTCAATAATTGGCTAAACACCAATCCGCCCATAATCGTAATGCCGAGTGGCTGGCGCATTTCAACACCCGCCCCGGCAGCAAAGACCAGCGGAAGTGCTCCAAATATCGCGGCACACGTCGTCATCAAAATCGGCCTGAATCGTGTCATGCAAGCCTGATAAATTGCGTCTTTTGGAGACGCGCCTGAGGTTCTCTGGGCATCCAGTGCAAAATCCACCATCATGATGGCATTTTTCTTGACGATGCCGATCAGCAGGAATACGCCGATGAGCGCGATCAGACTGAATTCTGTTTTCATCGCCAGCAAAGCCAGTAAAGCACCAACCCCGGCGGAAGGTAGCGTCGACAGAATCGTCAGGGGATGAATCGTGCTCTCATACAACATACCCAGGATGATGTACATCGTGACGAGCGCAGCAAGTATCAGAAAAGGTTGATTGGACAACGCACTTTGCAACGCTTTTGACGTGCCTTGAAACCCTGCCTGGATTTTTTCGCTGGGCAGGCTGATGGCTGCGATCGCCTGCTCGATCGCAGCATTGGCCTCGCCCAGCGCAACACCAGGCGCCAGGTTATATGAAATCGTATCGGCCGCCGACAAGCCCTGATGCCGCACACTCAAGGGCGCATTGGTCGTCTCAAACTTTGCAACGGCTGAAAGCGGTACCCGCTGCCCGCTCTGGCTCAAGACGTACACATCATTCAGGGAGTCCGGATCCTGCGCATGACGAGGCGCCACACCCATTACAACGCGATACTGATTGCGTTCGCCGTACATCACAGAAATCTGCCGCTGGCTAAAGGAGTTGTTCAGCACAGCAGAAATACTTGCCATCGGCACGCCCAGACGTTGCGCTGCATCACGATCAACCTCGATCGAGACCTGGCGACCACGGTCCTCGACATCAGTGTCCACGTCAATCAGTTCAGGCAACGCCGCCAGGGCTTGCTGAACTTTGGGCATCCAGATTTTCAGGTCATCGAGCTCGTTGGCCATCAGAGTGAACTGGAATTGCGCACTGCTCTGTCGTCCCCCAACGCGGATATCCTGCTGCGCCATGAGAAACAGACGCGCACCGGGCACACCGGAAAGCTGTGGCCGCAGTCGATTGATGACACCCTGGATATCAAGCTTGCGTTCGGCATACGGTTTGAGCTGCACGGCCAGAAAACTGGTGTTGCTGCCACCCCGACCGCTTGCATAGGCAGTGACGGTATTGACCGCCGGATCGCGCATCAGAATCTGTCTGAACCGATCCAGTTTAGGCTTCATCGATTCAAAAGAAGTGCCATCGTCAGTAGAAAAAAATCCCAGCATCATGCCGGTATCCTGCTGTGGAAAGAAGCCTTTTGGCACAACGCTGTACAAATAGAAATTCAAACCGATCGTGGCCACCAGAATCAGCATCGTGAAACGGCTATGGCGCAGCGCCCAGTCCAGTGAGTGCCCATAGGCGCGCATCACGGCATCAAGCCCGTTCTGACTCCAGCTCGCAAAACGCCCCTTGCGGCCAGGCGCAGCCAGTTGTGGATCAGGCGCTTTGCGCAATATCCGTGCCGCCATCATCGGCGTCAGCGTCAGAGACACAAACATTGAAATAACGATCGCAACGGATAGCGTCACCGCAAACTCCCGGAACAACCGGCCCGGCAGCCCGCCCATCAGCAGGATCGGAATAAAGACTGCAACCAGTGAGATACTCATCGCAAGCACAGTAAAGCCAACTTCGCGCGTGCCTCGCATCGCAGCCTGCAAAGGTGTGGCGCCCTTCTCGATGTGGCGGGAAATATTTTCGAGCACAACGATCGCGTCATCCACTACAAAACCTGTTGCTACGATCAGGGCCATCAGCGACATGGTATTGAGTGAATATTCACACAGGTACATCACGCCAAAGGTGCCAATCAGTGATACTGGCACAGCAATTGTTGGAATCACGGCAGCACGCCAGTCCCGCAAAAAGACCAGTACCACCAGCATCACCAGGCCAATGGCAATCAATAATGTTTTTTCAGCTTCGCTCACTGAGGCCCGGATACTAGGTGTGCGATCCTGGGCCACTTCGACATTCGCGTCCGCAGGCAGCATGGCACGCAACACCGGGAGCTCTTTGCGAATATCATCAACGGTCCGAATGATATTCGCATTGGCCTGGCTGCGCACCAGCACAAGAATGGCGGATTTGGCATTGAAATAACCGATATTAAACGTGTCCTCGACCGAGTCTTCCACCTTGGCCACATCAGATAATCTGACAGGTGCACCATTACGAAAGGCAATGATTAGCGGGCGGTACTGTGCCGCCCGCCAGAGCTGGTCATTGGCCGTGATCTGCCAGCGATGCGTTTCGTTCTCAAGCAAGCCTTTAGGGCGAGTGGAGTTCGCAGAGGCAATTGCAATCCGCACATCTTCAAGCGAGACGCCATATTGCGTCAAAGAGTCCGGCTCCAGATCGATTCGCACCGCAGGCAAGGAACTCCCGCCAATCGTGACCTCCCCCACCCCGTCAACCTGAGAAAGTTTCTGCTGAACAATGGTGGAGGCAATATCGTAGAGCTGGCCCTGCGACAACGAGTCCGATGTGAGTGCCAGCGTCATGATGGGCGCTGCTGAGGGATTCACCTTTTTGTACGACGGGTTGTTGCGCAAACCGCTCGGCATCATGGCGCGCGCGGCATTGATCGCACCTTGAACATCTGTTGCTGCACTATTGATATCGCGACTGAGGTCAAACTGCAGAGTGATCCGCGTTTGACCCGTGGTACTGCGCGACGTCATCTCGGTCAAACCTGCAATTGTTCCAAGCGAACGTTCAAGAGGCGTAGCAACCGTGGCCGCCATGACTTCGGGACTCGCACCCGACATCTGCGCGCTGACAGAAATGGAGGCAAGTTCAATTTGTGGCAAGGGCGCAATCGGCAGCAGGCTGTGACCCAGCCAGCCAGCCAGCACAACACCTAGCCAGAGGAGTGTCGTGGCAACAGGGCGGACAATAAAGGGCCCGGACAGATTCATGAAGTACTCGCAACAGCCGTTTTTTTACTGCCACCACCAAGACGATCAAAAAACAGATAAATCACTGGTGTTGTAAACAGAGTCAGGACCTGGCTGACCAGCAAACCGCCCACCATGACCAGACCCAAGGGTTGGCGCAACTCGGCGCCTGTCCCGGTCGAGAGCATCAGAGGCACCGCACCAAACAGCGCAGCAAGGGTCGTCATGAGAATGGGCCTAAAGCGTAGCAGCGCAGCCTGATGAATCGCATCACGTGCACTCAATCCAAGCTGACGCTCGGCATCCAGAGCGAAATCGATCATCATGATCGCGTTTTTCTTGACAATACCAATCAGCAGGATGATGCCGATAATGCCAATCATGTCGAGATCCCGGCCTGACAGCATGAGGGCGAGCAGCGCACCAATGGCGGCGGACGGCAAAGTCGATAAAATTGTCACCGGATGGATAAAGCTCTCATACAAAATCCCCAGCACGATATACATCGTGATAACGGCAGCCAGAATCAACAGCAAGGTGCTTGAGAGCGAAGATTCAAAGGCGCGTGCAGCGCCCTGGAACTTTGCCTGTACCCCGGCGGGCAAACCAATCTCTTTTTGTGCACGCCCCACAGCATCCACGGCGTCGGACAGCGAAGCACCAGGTGCCAGATTAAAAGAAATCGTTACTGATGGAAACTGATCAAGCCGGTTGAGTACCAGAGGCGAACGGGACTCGGATATTTTTGCGACACTACTGATCGGCACAGGCTTACCATCTGTCGTTTTTACATAGACCGAACCCAGTGCGGAAGGGTCCTTGCGAAACTGTGGAGCAGTTTCGAGCACCACGCGGTACTGATTGGATTGCGTGAAAATAGTTGAAATCTGACGCTGACCAAACGCATCGTAGAGCGCGTCATCAATACTTGCAGCCGTCACGCCCAGGCGTGCCGCAGCATCGCGGTCAATATCCACAAACGTATTGACGCCGTCTTCCTGCAGGTCATCGGTCACATCGGCCAGTGAGGACTCGGCACGCATGCGATCAACCAGCAAAGGCACCCACTTGGCCAGCACATGCGCATCTGCACTCTCAAGCGACAGCTGATATTGCGTACGGCTGATTCGATCTTCGACTGTCAGATCCTGGACGGGCTGCAAAAAAAACTGCATCTCTGGCATCGTCGTGAGCTGTGCTTGCAGCTCCTGCATAATCTGCATGGAGTCACGTTTGCGGACCGAATGGGGCTTAAGCGCGACCTGTATCCGGCCGGTATTAACGGACTCATTTGTCCCATCAATACCAATAAAGGAAGACACCGATGCCACATCCGGATCTTCAAGCACGATCTTGACCGCAGTTTGCTGGCGTGCGGACATGGCTGTAAAAGAAATACTCTGTGGTGCCTGAGTCATGATTTGTATCAGACCCGTATCCTGCTGGGGAAAGAACCCTTTTGGAATCGCGGCATACAGGAGTGCCGTCAGCAAAAAGGTACCCAGAGCGACAAAGAGTGTCGCCTTCTGGTGATTGAGGACCTTTTGCAGCATCCGGTCATAACCAGCAATCAGCCGGTCGATCAGCACCGTGCTGTGCCGCGCGACCCAGCCATGCTTTTCGTGATCGCCCGCCCGCAGCAAACGTGCACACATCATGGGCGTCAACGTCAGTGAAATCAGCAGGGACAACAGAATCGCCACGGCGAGCGTGACGGCAAATTCCCTGAACAGTCGTCCGACCACCTCTGTCATGAACAACAAGGGGATTAGCACGGCAATCAGAGAGATCGTCAGCGAAACCAGCGTGAAGCCGATCTGTGAGGCTCCTTTTAACGCAGCCTGCATGGGGGTGTCGCCCTTTTCAAGGTAACGGGCAATATTTTCGATCATGACGATGGCATCGTCCACCACAAAACCTGTGGCGATCGTGAGTGCCATCAGCGTCAGATTGTTAATGCTGAAACCCGTCAGGTACATCACCGCAAACGTGCCGACCAATGACAAGGGCACTACGACACTTGGGATCAAGGTCGCGGTCAGCGTGCGCAAAAACACAAATGTCACCAGCACGACCAGTCCGATCGCAATCAGCATTTCAATCTGCACATCGCGCACGGACTCACGGATCGTCTGCGTACGGTCCGACATGATGGTGACATCCAGATTCGCTGGCAACGCCACTCGCAGTTGCGGCAAGAGCTTCTGGATCCGGTCTACGACCTCAATCACGTTCGCTCCCGGCTGACGCTGCACATTGAGCAGAATCGCCGGTTGCGTGCCGGCCCAGGCGGCCAGCCGCGCATCTTCGGCATCCGTCACCGCCACAGCGACATCGGACAACCGGAGTGGCGCATCATTGCGATATGCGACGACAAGATTCATATACTCATCAGGATTCTTGAGCTGATCATTGGCATTGATGCTGGTCGAGCGTTGCGCACCATCAAGTGTGCCCTTGGGCTGATTCACATTGGCAGCAATCACAGCCACACGCACATCAGCAAAGGTCAGGCCATAGGCGGCGAGTGACTGCGGATTAGCCTGGATTCTCATCGAGGGTCGCTGGCCACCCGCCACCGTCACGAGCCCCACGCCTGCCACCTGGGACACTTTTTGTGCCATGCGGGTGTCCACCAGATCACGCACCTGTGGCAAGGGAACGGTCGGCGAGGTGATCGCAAGCGTCAGCACTGGCGCATCGGCAGGATTGACTTTGTTGTAGACAGGAGGTGCCGGCAAATCTCGCGGCAGAATATTTCCTGCGGCATTAATCGCGGCCTGCACCTGTTGCTCGGCAACATCGAGCGGCAGCGAGAGCGCAAACTGCAAGGTAATAATGGAAGCGCCTGTCGAGCTGCTCGAGCTCATTTGTCGCAAGCCTGGCATTTGTCCGAACTGCCGCTCAAGCGGCGAGGTCACAAGCGCGGCGATTACTTCGGGGCTTGCGCCAGGGTAAAACGTCGTGGACTGAATCGTCGGGTAATCGACTTCAGGCAAAGAAGATACTGGCAACGAACGATATGCAATCAAACCCGCCAGCAGTAATGCCACCATCGCCAGCGTGGTGGCTACCGGCCGGATAATGAACGGGCGTGAAAGGTTCATGGCATGGCTTGCATAGGCATTGCGGCAGTGGTTGCGCTGGGCGCGTCGTTTTGAGTCCGCTTGCCAGACTGAACGGCCGCGGCACCCTTTTCGGCAGGGCGGTTGGGATCAATCACCCGCACTTTGGCTCCTGCACGCAAGCGATCAGTCCCTTCGAGCACGATACGATCTCCGGCTTTGATGCCATCCAGAATCGCAACCCGTTCGCCGCTGATCGCACCCGCTTTGACAGGCCTGACTGCAGCCGTATCATCCTCGAGCACGACATACAGGAAGGCTCCCTGGTTCCCTTGTTGCAAGGCACCGGCAGGTACGGTCAAGGCGTTGAGATCTGTACGCACTTTCATCCTGACATTGACAAACTGGTTGGGGAACAGCGCGTCTGTCTCGTTACCAAACTGGGCCTTGAGTTTGATCGTGCCCGTTGTCACATCGATCTGGTTATCCACCGTGACCAGCGTGCCTTGAGCCAGCCGGTGCAGATCCGCTCGGTCATAGGCATCTACCTGCAACACCTGGCCAGCGAGCATTGGCTGACGCACGGCTGGCAGATCATTCTCTGCCAGTGTAAAAATCACAGAAATCGGTTGTGTCTGCGTAATCACAACGACACCCTGCGGATCATTGGCAACCACCAGGTTACCGGCATCGACACGGCGCAAACCCAGCCGGCCTGCGATCGGAGCAGTAATGCGTGTGTAGTCGAGCTGCAGGCGGGCGTTATCAACTGCGGCCTGATCGCTTTTGAGCTGTCCTTCGAATTTGCGTACCAGCGCCTGCTGTGTATCGAGCAGCTGCGGGGCAATGGAGTCCTGCTTGCGCAACGTCTGATAACGCGTGAGATCACGCTTGGCATTTTCGTATTGCGCCTCATCCTGCTGACGCATGCCAACCGCCTGACTCAGTGCGACTTCAAAGGAACGCGGGTCGATGCGGGCGAGTAAATCACCTTCCCTGACTTGCTGACCCTCTTTAAAAAGCACCTCGACAATTTCTCCCTGAACGCGGCTGCGCACAGTGACCGTATTAAAGGCCGTGACCGTTCCGAGTCCCCGCAGGTAAATATCAAGATCTTCCACGCGTGCCGGTTCAACCCTGACCGGGACAAGTGCAACAAAGCCCGCAGCGGGACCTTTTACATTTCCTGACTTTGAACCACTGAAATACCAAAAAGCAGCGGCGGCGATCAGGATGGCCAGCGCTCCCCAAATCAGGCGTGAGCGTGTCGCTCGCGTGGCCAATTGACGTTCAGACATAAGACTTCCGTTCAGCGTGCGAAGAGTGAGTATTGTGGCGCAAGAATCACTCCAGCGCACAACTTGAGCAAGTTCCGAAACGTAATGGAACTAATTTCTGAGAGGAATTGCGTGCTATTGGCGAAAATTCAACGTGCGTATGCGTTGAATCTGTCACTCAGACTTGCTGAGGTCATGCCTAAAGAGAACAAAGAGCCATTTTGAAAGGAAGATCTCGTACCGCCGCCTGAGGCTTTTGATCACCATCCTGTGAGGCGAAACGAATCCAGACCATGTATTTGTTGGCACTGATTTCAGGAAAAGCATGCACAGAATCATCCATCCACACTCGCAACAGTTGGTACACCTTGCCAGCCAGCATTTGCTGGTAGGCACCTTGTGGAGCAATGGCGCTTTCGGGCTGTCCAGACTCACGCAGCAACCTGAGCACAATGGCAATGCCTGCCTGCAAAGGCATGAGCGAAGCCATCCAGCGCTGCAGATCGGCACACCGCTCTGCCTCAGGCCTGAACTGCCAGGCATGAAAAGATGGCATATCAACCTGAGTGCCGCCACCAGGAACAGAGAGACGACCACGCAAACTGGCCAGCCACTCATTTTCTCTTAGCGCCTGACCTGTTTTGCCCGCAGCATTCAGATTTGCAGCCACGCGCTCAATCTCGATGAGCATCGCATTCAGTGTCTGAGCATCCACACCGGGATGATCTTTCAAACTATTCAGGACGTTTTTCTGACGCTCAAGATCCTGAAGCACGCTGCCCTTCATGTCCGTGCGTTCAGTCGCATCCAGCAAATCAAACAGGGCAGAAAGCGCGACCTGGTGCAATTTAGGATCACCTGGGCGAGCGAAAAACATCATTCGATCGAACAGGGACTCCAGGCGCATCAGTGCGCGGACCCGCTCGTTAAATGGATATTCAAAAAGAATCACTATGATGCATCGTCCTGACATTTGACAGAATCAGTGACAGAATTATTCCCGCCACCCCGCAAGGTTACACCAGGCTCTGTGCAAGACCAACACTTGATTTTCCAGTACACCTATCGTAGTACTCCGGTCGTTGACAATCACATCATCAGCAACCGCCAATCTTTGTTCGCGCGTGGCCTGGGCGCTGAGGATGCGCTCAATGGTTTCGTCAGGGATGGCACTGCGTGCCCGGACACGTTCAATCTGCGTGGAAACCTCGCAATCGACCACGCACAGCCGGTCGATACGATCTCTCCAACGGCCCGACTCAACCAATAATGGCACCACAAATACCGTGTACAACCCCTTTGCCTGCTCAGCCTGCGCGATGACGGCCTCCGCGATTAAAGGGTGCAAGATCGATTCGAGTTGCGCGCGCCGTGATGCATCGGCAAACACGAGTTCGCGCATGCGCGCACGGTCAAGTGCACCGGCGGCATCGATGACGTCCTCGCCGAATGCCTCCTCAATCGGCACCATCGCAGCACCGTTTGGGGCCGTTAGCGCATGGGCGATCAAATCTGTATCAATCACCGCAGCACCCCAGCCAGCCAGGAATTGAGCCACACGTGTCTTGCCCGACCCTATTCCGCCTGTCAAACCCAACTTGAACATGCATGCTCCTGCACACAAAAATGCACCCTGAGGCGCCACAGGGGATCGTCACGCGCAGGGCGCAACATCCCAGAAAAGAACCAGAATACCCGCAAGTGCCAGAAAAGGTCCAAAAGGCAGACCAGAGTCTCTGTGCAGACCCGCAGCGTGCCGGGCCCATAGTCCCACCAATGCAGCCGGCAACGTAGCACTCAGTAAAAAATATGGAACCGCCTGTACCCCCAGCCATGCCCCAAGCGCGGCAGCGAGCTTGAAATCCCCGTATCCCATGCCATCGCGGCCCGTTTTGCATCGATACCCAGTAAAAACGATCCAGAGCAGCATGTAGGCTGATGCGGCACCGGCAACCGAAGAAGAAAGTGCGAGCCAGCCACCTGCCATATGAAACAGCATACCCAGCCACATCAGCGACAAAGTCAGCAGATCCGGCAGCAAGCCGCAGGCAGCGTCAATTCGTGCAAGAACAAGCAGGATTGCGCAAAAAAACATCGCTGAGACGCCTGACCCGGTCAGACCCCAGGCATAAAGCACGGCAATATTGCTCAGCACCACCCCCAGAACCAGCAACACATCCAGCCAGAAAACAGATATCCAGGGGCAAAAAGAAGCCGCGTCTTCATCTGCTGTCACCCGCTCCCAGCCACGTTTAAGCGCCTCAGGCAAACGATGCGCCACGGCTAGCAAAAGCGGCGCACCAGCACATGCAGCGACCAGACCCCACAAGAATGCATCAGAAATTTTGCCAAACATCGATGCGACGCCCCCTGCCGCTGAGCATGGTTGTAACCAATTGCGTAGAATATGACCCTTGCATCAGTTTTGTATCCTGAATTGGAAAGTCTCTCATGTCTGAACTCAATCCGTCGCCCAAATCAAGCACTGTGTTTTCACGTCTGCCTCTCGCGTTGCTGACCACGGTTGTCCTCGCAGGTTGCGCGCAAATGCAGCAGCAAATGCAACAGCCTGGTTATTACAACCTGCCAAGTGCAAGCTCGACGACCGATGCAATCGCGCAGGCAGAGGGCTCTTATGCCAATCAGTCACTGCGTGCACCCAGTCAGATTCAGATCGATCTGCGCCAGCCTTCGACTGGCAACGCACCTGCGGCTGTCGTCACAAGCACCCCAGTGCCGACAAAAACAGGCACCCAACCATCTGCTGCGACAGCGCCCGTGCGCGCCACTGGCTCAAGTGCAGTACCTGCCACACAGGGCACGGCAAAAGCCTACGATGCCTCAAGTGCACCAACGGATGCACCACCTGCTGACGTAGGCACTGCTTCAGTGACCACAGCAGTCACCACAGCACCTGCCGATACATTGCAGTCAGCGCTGATTCCGGAACCCCAAACTTTCAGTGGCACGCTGCCCTGCTTTCATCCTGAAATGAAATGCACTGCAGAGCGCATCACGCTTAGCCTGGCACCGAACGGTCGCTGGCGTGCACGTGCCGCATATCTGGATCAAAACAGCCAGAGTGGCCCCGCCCAGCTGGATCAGGGGTGCTGGCGAGTCGCCCCGATGGCTACACCACGTGTCGTCTTACTCAATGCTCAAGGTAATGTGCGTGCAGAGCTCTCCATGATCTCGGGCAATGCACTCAAACTGGTATCGATGAATGGTGAGACGCCAAATCTGACCTACACCCTGTCACGGCAGCCTGACCTCGACCCGATCGTTGAGCTTGACAAAAAAGCAGCTCCAACCTGCCCTTAAGTTCAGTCAGCCGGGCGGATCACTCCGTTCGCGCCTGTGCGCACAGTCCGGGATATTGCTCTGACGATTCATGGGTGCATATTTTTGATGGTTCAGGGTTGGTGCAAACCTCCCTGGCCAGCTGGACAGCATTACGCACTCCCATCTTGTAAAAAATGCGCGCACGATGCGCTTCGACAGTGCGCATCGAAATCCCCAGCTCCATGGCAATCACCTTATTGGACTTACCCTCCGCGACAGGATGGATCACATCCCGTTCGCGCGCAGTCAATACGGTCCAACCTGCGCCTTCAATATCGTGCTCATGCTTCATATCGCCTCCGATTGGTTACTGGAGGCAGTCTGGCAGAGCATGTCAAGTCAGTGAAGCTGTCAAATCTGACAGGCGGACTTACCCTATGTACGTATTGACAACGTTCAAAGTACTTTAGAGTTCGAGATTGTCGATCAGACGCGTTGCGCCCAGCTTGGCCGCAGCCAGCACTACAAGTGGCTCACCCGCAGCGACTTCATCACGGCCTGGCTTATGGAGATCCCGACGGCGCCTGACCGCAACGTAATCAACCTGCCAGCCTCTCCCATTGAGCTCTGCACACGCCTGCTGTTCAAGCTGCTCGATGTCACACTCACCACGCTGCAGATGCTGCTGGACGGACTGAAGTGCGGCGTACAGCCTGGGCGCTTCGGCACGCTCGGTGGGTTGTAAATACATATTGCGTGAAGACAACGCCAGGCCATCGGGGTTGCGCACCGTTTCGTGGGCCAGGATTTCTACGGGTAGCTGAAACTGGCGGCACATATTGCGCACCACCATCAGTTGCTGATAATCTTTTTTACCGAACACAGCCACGCGTGGCTGCACACAGGAAAACAGTTTGAGCACGACCGTACTGACACCACCAAAGAAACCCGGCCGGCACTCACCTTCGAGAATGTCGCCCAGCTCTTGCGGCGGCTGGACGCGATAACTTTGTGGTTCAGGGTAGAGCTCGCGCTCATCGGGCGCAAACAGGACATAGACATCGCGCTCACGTTCGAGTTTTTCGATGTCATTTTGCAAGGTCCGCGGGTAGCGGTCAAAATCTTCGTTGGGTCCGAACTGCAGCCGATTCACAAAGATACTGGCGACCACCGGGTCACCGTGCTGGCGTGCGAGTTTCATGAGTGCCATATGCCCCTCATGAAGGTTACCCATCGTCGGAACAAAGGACACGCGCAGCTGACCACGCAAATGATCGCGCAAATCTTCAATAGTATGTACGACTTTCAATCCTGTCTCCGCACGCGTTCTGAGCCGCGTTTAGGCAGCTGCGCTGGTAAAAGCCAGACGCACATAAATCGGGGCATAGGGTTCTGCCTGTGTAATTTCAAGCAACAGTTCACGTGAGAGTTCGAGCATGGCCAAAAAGTGCACCACCACGACCGCAACTGGCGCGCCCTCATTGATGCGCTCCATAAACAACTCACCGAACTCAATAAATCGGATATCTGACAGACGGCGCAGAATGTGCGTCATATGGTCTCGCACTGACATCTGTTCGCGGGTGATATGGTGATGTGCATTGAGCTTGGCACGCTTGAGGATATCGGCCCACGCCGTGCGCAAATCATCGACGTTGACCTCGGGCAGAGCCCGTTCGACGCGCAGATCTGCAAAGGCCTGGGCGCGCTGAAAATCACGTCCCAGCTGTGGCAAGGCATCAAGTTTTTGAGAGGCGAGCTTCATCTGTTCGTACTCGAGCAGGCGCCGCACCAGCTCTGCACGAGGATCTTCGGCTTCCTCACCTGTATCGGTCTTTTTGACCGGCAGCAACATGCGCGCCTTGATCTCGATCAGCATCGCCGCCATCAGCAGATACTCTGCCGCCAGCTCAAGGTTATGCAGACGAATCTGGTCGACGTATGACAAATATTGCTTGGTGACCTCGGCCATCGGAATATCGAGGACATTAAAATTCTGCTTGCGAATCAGATACAAAAGCAGATCGAGCGGCCCCTGAAATGTTTCGAGAAACACTTCAAGTGCATCGGGGGGGATATACAGATCGGTCGGCAGGGAAAACAACGGCTCGCCATACAGGCGTGCCAGGGCAACGGTATCCACAACATCAGGTGTTGTATCGACCGACGGCTGCACCAGCGCATCCAGATGATCGCCTGAGACTGTTCCCTGGGACATGGGTGGCTTTACTTAATCGTTCTGATAAACGTAAGGGCCCTGCTGTACACGCGCCTGCTTGAAGTCTTCAGCAAGCTCGGGATCCTGGGGTTTGTCCCACAAACGCGCACGGCCATCACGCTGACGCTGTTCAACGTCCGGATGGGCGGTTTTATACGCCTGGAGGAACTGGGTAATTTCTGAAGTGAAGTGCTCTGCCATGGGTACGCCAGCAAAAGGTTAGACTGGTGCCTAGTGTACTGTAGAGCAGACCGACAAACACATTATGGCGCCCCCGACCCCGCACATACCCCAGAGCGTGCCGGATTCATCCGAATCGCGCCGAATGCTGCCCTTTATCGTCGGCTGCGCACTATTTATGCAAATGCTGGACTCGACCGTCGTCACGACGGCGATTCCCACCATGGCCGTCGCCTTGGGATCCGATCCAGTCAGCCTGAATATTGCCATTACCTCATATCTGCTTGCTGTCGCGGTCTTTGTCCCGATCAGCGGCTGGGCCGCCGATCGCTATGGTGCACGCAAGGTCTTCATGACCGCCATCGCACTGTTCACACTGAGCTCGCTGACCTGTGCCCTTTCGGGCAGCCTGCTGCAACTTGTGCTCTCTCGCGTTATCCAGGGCGTGGGTGGTGCCATGATGGTGCCCGTCGGACGCATCATTTTGCTGCGCACCATTCCAAAACATGACCTGCTGCGCGCCATGGCTTTCCTTTCCATGCCGGCGCTGATCGGCCCCATGATCGGCCCGCCCCTTGGCGGATTCCTGGTGACCTATGCCTCCTGGCACTGGATTTTCCTGATCAACCTGCCGATTGGCATGATTGGCATCTGGATGGTTCGGCGCTATGTGCAAGAGCTGCCGGCCGAGAGTACCTTGCGTCGCCTTGACTGGCTGGGATTTTTACTCAGTGCGGCCTGTATGGCCTGCCTGGTGGGTGGTTTTGAATCACTCGGTCAAAGCGACACGTCCGTACTCGTTACAGCCAGTCTGATCGGGACAGGCCTCACCACAGGCCTGCTGTATTACCTGCACTCACGTCGCCACCCTGATCCCATCCTCGATTTGTCACTGCTGCGCATCCAGACGTTCAGAGTGGCAATACTGGCAGGCAACCTATGCCGATTCGCCGTGGGTGCAACCCCCTTTCTCATGGCAATGCTGCTGCAGGTAGGTTTTGGCCTGAGTGCGATGTCGGCGGGGATGATTACCTTTGCAGGTGCGGTCGGTGCGATGGCGATGAAATTCGCCGCCCCACGCATCCTGCATCGCTGGGGCTATCGCCGCGTACTCACGGTGAACGCAATACTCACGGGCCTGAGTCTGTCCCTGTGTGCATTGTTCACAGACCTCACTCCGGTATGGCTCATGATTGGTGTGCTGCTGATTGGCGGCTTTTTTCGCTCTCTGCAATTCACTGCGGTCAACACCCTGGCTTATGCAGACATGTCCCACACAAGCATGAGTCGGGCGAGCAGCTTTGCCGCGATGGGACAACAGCTTGGCGTGAGTCTGGGGGTAGGCGTCGCAGCCTGCACCCTCAATGTCAGCATGGCCTGGCGACAGGCCACGACACTGGCTTCCAGCGACGTCATCGCAGGATTTATCGTGATCGGTATATTGTGCGCCCTGCCAAGCCTGTCTTTCTGGCGGATGGATCCCGAGGCCGGCGAAGCGCTGCACCGCCGTTAGCGCGACGCCGGGTCACCGGAGTTCACACTTGACCATTGGTGCAACTCAGTTCACCTGCGCACCAGAAATCCTGACGATTTCCTGATATTTATCGCGCTCACGACCAACCATCTGCGCAAACTGTTCGGAAGTCATCGGTGACGCATCAGACCCCATGGCTTTGAGCCGTTCAATGACGACGGGATCCTTCAGCGCAGTCTGATAGGCGTCATGCAGTGCATTCACCACAGCGGGCGGTGTACCTGCAGTTGTGAAGACTCCGAACCAGGTACCAATATCAAATGGCTCCACTCCAGCCTCCTGCATCGTGGGCACCCCGGGCAACATGGACGCGCAATTGGTGGTTGTGACCGCGAGCGGCACCACTTTGCCATCATTGATCAGTCCGGCTGCAGCAGCCAGGTTGTCAAACATAAAATGCGACTGCCCGGAAAGCAAGGCAAGCTGGGCAGGGGATGCGCCCTGATAAGGGATGTGAACCACATTGATCTGTGCACGGGCCTTGAGCAATTCCCCGGCCAGATGTCCAGCGCTGCCGGAACCACCCGACCCGTAGTTCAATTCCCCCGGGTGACTACGCGCGTAGACAATCAGATCCTGCACGGTACGGATACTGTTTTTTTGGGCAAAATCTTTGTTCATGACCAGAACATTGGGGACGGAAGCCACCAACGCCACAGGCGCAAAGTCACGCACAGAATCGTATGGAATGGATGCAAACAGCCAGGGATTGATTGCATGGGTCGCGACAGCCCCCATCACCAGTGTGTAGCCATCTGGAGCGGCTTTAGCCACGACATCAGCACCAATATTGCCCCCAGCACCCGGTTTATTTTCAACAATGATGGCCTGACCCAGCGACACTCTGGCTTTTTCGGCAAGCAGACGCGCCATCGTATCTAGCGGCCCACCGGGCGGATAAGGCACAACAAAGCGCAAGGGTTTGGCTGGCCAGACGGTCTGGGGCGCCGCGGCGGCATCCAGTGAAGCCGCTGGTGCCTGAGCCATCGACAACGGACTCGCACAACCAAGCACACATACGGCTAAGGAAAAAATGAGTGAGTGAATATTCATGAAGATCAATGCAAAATCTGGCTTAAGAACAGTTTGGTACGTTCATTCTGGGGTGAGTCAAAAAATGCGTCTGGTGTGTTTTGCTCAATGATTTCGCCCTGATCCATGAAAATGACCCGGT
>CANCOC010000005.1 GCA_947379755.1 Alcaligenaceae bacterium
CCAACAATTTTGATTTCTTTGATCTTGGCAACTGAGCCTTCGAATACATCAAAACTGATACCTACGCGATTGCGTGGCAGAGGTGTGACCGTAGCCGTGATGTCGGTTGCGTACTTGCCTTTTCCGAGATATTGCTGCTTGAGCTCAAACTCAGCCTGTTCAAGCATAGACTGGTCAAAAATGCGCCCCTCGCCAAAACCGACCTGTTTGAGCGAATCGATGATTGTCTTGGGCTCGAATTCGCGCATGCCGGTGAAGGACACTGAAGCAATGGTGGCACGCTCCTGAACAATCACGGCAACCACACGGTTGGAGGTATCAATTCGTACGTCGTTAAACAAGCCTGTTGCGTACAGGCGCCTGACCGACTCGGTGGCGAGTTCGTCAGTAAATTTATCACCAACTTTAAATGGTAACTGAGCAAAGATCGTACCAGGCTCAGTACGCTGGATCCCATCAACCCGTATATCGCTGACCACAAAAGGCGTGAACGCCTGAGATGTCAGTGGTATCAAAAATAACGTTGCGAGAACGATATTGCGAGCAATACCAGAGATGCCGTTGAGACATCGGGCGCAAAAAAAGTTCCAGCTGAACATCCTAGATGATCCTTGAGACACGGGGTAAAAAGGGAATAACAGTGATTTTAAAACAGATCTGCATTAGGTAAAAATACGCATCAAATCATTGAACAGCGCCAACATCATCAAACTTGCCAACACACCAAAACCTGCGCGCTGCCCAATTTCAACCCATTTGGCCGGAGGCGGACTACCGCGAACAATTTCAACGAGATAGTACAGCAGATGGCCGCCGTCGAGCATCGGGATTGGCAGTAAATTCAAAACACCAAGGCTCACACTCACTAATGCAAGGAATGCTATGTACGCTGACCAACCAATTCTTGCAGACTGTCCCGCATAGTCCGCAATCGTGACAGGCCCACTGATGTTCTTCCAGGAAACCTCACCAATCAGCATCCTTCCCATCATGCGCAACGAAAACCACGCGGTGTCAAAGGTACGGACCACGCCCTTCGTGACACTATCAACCGGGCCATAACTGACCTCAACCATCGGCACATCGCCTCCAAGCTGCACCCCTACCCGGCCGACGATTGCTCCGGAATCCAGGGTAAATGCGGCGGGTACGAGCGAGAGATCGATGACTTGGCCCGCACGCTCAACCTGAACAAGCAAGGTCTTGTCTGCATGCTGCTGAATAGTCGAAATCACTAATCCTATATCCGGATTAATTAAATCACCGACCCTGGTAATCACGTCGCCCTGCAACATTCCAGCCTGTTCAGCGACAGAGCCGGCAACAATCGACCCGACTCTCGGCGTTGCACCGCCAAGCGTCAAACCTGCCATGCGCAGCGGGTCTTCTTTTGAGGGATCTGGCACAACAGGGAACTCAATCGTCCGGGTAAAACTGCGTCCGCCATGCTCCAGACTGAGCTCGACCGGGCCACCTTCTGAGGCCTGCTGCAACAACTCCCAGCGCACCTGGCTCCATGATTGAACAGCCTGCTGATTCACACTTGTAATCCGGTCACCTGCCTCAATGCCTGACTTTGCTGCAGCACTCTGAGCAGGAGGCGTGCCCAGAATAGGAGCAGGCTCTTGTGTGCCAATGAAGTTCAGCAGTGCATAAAAGAATACGGCAAGCAGAAGATTAAAGACCGGACCCGCTGCAACAATAGCGATTCTGCGACCGACCGATTGAGCCTGGAAGCTTTCAGCAGATAAATGCTTGCCAGCAACGGATTCATTTTCGTCAAGCATTTTGACGTAACCACCGAGCGGGATTGCTGACAAAGCCCATTCAGTCCCGTGACGATCGACCCTTTTGATCAATACACGGCCAAATCCGATGGAAAAACGAAGAATACGCACCCCGCAGATGCGCGCAACCCAGTAATGACCTAACTCATGAAAGGTAATGAGTATGCCAAGTGCGACAAAAAAGGCAATTAAAGTAAAAAGCATGCGTCAGACACTCGATGAATTCTTCAGGATGACTGCGAAATGAGTCGGGAGCTGGCTGCGTGATCTCTCGCCATCTGATCGAGGGCAAGCACATCATCCAAGCAATTAAATGCGGCGCTGGGCAGACCAGTCTGCCAATCCAGGGTTGCTTCGATCATGCACGCAATATTTGTATAAGACAAGCGGCGTTCAAGAAAAGCGGCGACAGCAATTTCGTTGGCAGCATTCAGGGCAATACATGCGCCCTGCCCGGCGTTAAGCGCCTGAAAAGACAGACGCAAGCAGGGAAACTGCTCCATATCTGGAGCGGAGAAGTCCAGTCTGCCTGCAAGTGCCAGATCCAGCAAACCGACACCAGAGGCAATACGATCAGGAAAACCCAGTCCGTAAGCAATGGGTGTGCGCATATCTGGCTGACCAAGTTGGGCCAGAACGGAGCCGTCCTCATATTCAACCATGGAATGCACAACACTCTGAGGATGAATCACCACACTAATACGATCTGCGGGCATCGCAAACAGCCAGTGTGCCTCAATGACTTCAAGTCCCTTATTGAGCATGGTTGCAGAATCAACAGAGATTTTTCTGCCCATGCTCCAGTTCGGGTGCGCGCAGGCCTGCTCCGGAGTCACATCATGCAAATCACCCCACTGACGGGTCCTGAAAGGGCCACCCGAAGCCGTCAGAATCAGGCGCCTGACACCAGGAGTTGGCCCTGAAGGGGCGCTGGCTCGACCATCGTGGGGCAAACACTGAAAAATTGCATTGTGCTCACTGTCAATCGGCAGCAGCTCAGCGCCATGCTCTCGCACAGCTGCCATAAATAATGATCCGGCGGCAACAAGTGCTTCTTTATTTGCGAGCAAGACACGTTTGCCGGCCGATGCCGCTGCAAGCGCTGCAGGCAGTCCGGCTGCACCCACAATAGCCGCCATGACAATCTGGCAATCCGGACCAGCGGCAGTCTCTGCAAGCGCCTGTGTTCCAACTCGGATTTCAGGACATGGTTGGGCATGCACCCAGAGTTTGCGAAAAAGCGTCGCCGCAACATCTGTCGGCACAACCACGACAGCAGCCCCGCAAGCCCATGCCTGTTGGGCAAGCAGATCAATCCTGCTGAATGCAGAGAGCGCGTATACAGCAAATCGGTCCGGGTGACGCGCAATGACATCCAGCGTATTTTGACCAATCGAGCCTGTCGATCCAAGAATCGTGACCCGGGCAATCTTCACCATGTCAGGTATTCCGTCAAAACATACGCAACCGGGATCACCGCAACAACAGCATCGATCCTGTCATACACGCCACCATGTCCGGGCAACAAACCGCTGGAATCTTTTACGCCCGCACGGCGCTTGAGGAGTGACTCAAACAAATCACCCATGATGGATAAGGAGCCAAGCAATACCGCGCAGACTGCAGCACCCAGCCAAGACCATCGTGCGACCAGAGAGGCGCCAAAACTGTCAGACCAGAAATACGCTGAAGCCAATACCCAGAGGATGACGCCGATAATACCCGCAGCCGCACCTTCGATTGTTTTGCCAGGACTGATGGAAGGTGCGAGCTTATGTCGACCAAATGATTTGCCCGCAAAGTACGCGCCAATATCAGCAGTCCAGATCAGGATCAGCAATGTCAGCACATAAAACGGACCGTGCTGAAGAAACAAGACAGCAAGCGCCGCCCACGTTGCAAATAAAGTAATCGGCGCAAATACAGTCCAGCCTGCGTGTGCGGCAGGTGATTGAGCATCGCCACGCAGGACAGCTGGCACGGCACAGAAAATCCAGACTGCCGCGCTCACGCTGCAGCTCAAGTTGAGCCAGAACAAGTGTGGCCAGCCAGAGCCAAGCCATTGCTCGGCCTGAAGCATCGTTACCGCGAACAATCCGACACCAAGCAGTACTGCAAACGTACTGGCTTGAGGACGTGTCAGCTTTGCCCACTCCCATCCTGCACAGCCGCAGGCAATGCCAATAAAAATTAAAAAGGGCCAGGGCGTGTGCACAGCAACAGTAGCGGCCAATATTGCTAACAAAACGACAGCGGTCAGAACACGTTGTCTGAGCATGTCAGTTAACTCGCACTTTTAGCGTGCAACTGTGCACTGGTACGACCGAATCTGCGTTCGCGCACACGGTACCACTCGAATGCCTGCAGCAATTCCGCCTCGCCAAAGTCAGGCCAATAACAATCTGTAAAGTACAACTCGGAATAGGCCATTTGCCAAATCAGAAAATTAGAAATTCTCTGTTCGCCACCCGTTCGGATAAACAGGTCAGGCTCTGGTGCCCAGGACATGGACAAGTATTTTTCGAGCTGAGATTCGTCGATGGACAAAGGATTAGCAGCCAGCTCAGGTTCGGCAATCAGCATCTTGCGTGTCGCCTGCAAAATATCCCAGCGACCACCGTAATTGGCAGCAATGGTCAGGTGAAGCTTGTCATTGTGTGCAGTCTGAGCTTGCGCCTGCAGGATCAGCTCCTGAAGTCGCGGTTCAAAGGCAGACAAGTCACCTACCACATGCATGCGCACGCCCTGATCCTCCAAGCGTGCGACCTCTCTTTCGAGTGCCTGCACAAACAGGCGCATCAGCAAGGTCACCTCTTCGGCGGGACGGCGCCAGTTTTCAGAGCTGAAGGCAAATAGTGTTAAATGCCGAACGCCTAGCCGGCCACAGGTTTCTACGGCACGTCTGACAGATTGCACGCCTTTGGCGTGGCCCGCAGTTCTTGGCAACAGACGTTTTGAAGCCCAACGACCATTACCATCCATGATAATGGCGACGTGTTGAGGGATCGCAGAGGTGACAGGTACTTCGCGTGTCGAACTAATAATGGTCATATGGGTTTGACGAGTTAAACCGTCATGATCTCAGCTTCTTTCTGAGTGACCATATTGTCGATGTCGACAATGCAGCGATCGGTCAGTTTTTGAACAATATCCTGAGCACGGCGTTCATCATCCTCTGAAATCTCTTTGTCTTTGACCAGACGTTTAAAGGCTTCATTGGCATCGCGGCGCAAATTACGGACGGCAATTTTAGCGTCCTCGCCTTCGGACTTGACGACTTTATTGAGGTCGCGTCGACGCTCTTCGGTCAAAGCAGGCATCGGGACACGAATACTGTCACCCATGCCAACTGGATTCAAACCCAGATCGGAATCACGAATGGCTTTCTCAACTGTTGAGCCAAGGTTTTTTTCCCAGACCTGAACGCTTAATGTACGGGCATCCATGAGGGTAACGTTCGCAACCTGACTCAAAGGCACAGGCGAACCGTAGTACTCAACCTGAATATGATCAAGAATCCCGGTACTTGCGCGACCTGTACGAATCTTGGCCAGATTTGATCGAAGTGTTTCGATCGACTTTGCCATACGTGCTTCAGCCGAACTTTTTATGTCAGCAATACTCATTTAGATTCCTTTATACGTGAACCAGTGTGCCTTCGTCATCCCCGCTTACAGCGCGGCGCAGTGCACCAGGCTTGTTAATTGAGAAGACTTTAATAGGCAGCTTCTGGTCGCGACACAACGCAAACGCTGTTGCATCCATAATTTCGAGGCGTTTCATGATCGCCTCATCAAAGCTGATCCGTGTGTAACGGGTTGCCAACGGATCCTTATTGGGATCAGCGCTGTAGATACCATCCACTTTGGTCGCCTTCAACACAATCTCTGCGCCGATTTCTGCTCCACGCAAAGCAGCGGCAGTATCGGTCGTAAAGAATGGATTACCTGTACCAGCGGCAAAAATGACAACCTTGCCCTCTTCGAGGTAGCGTAACGCTTTCGGGCGGATATAAGGTTCGACGACTTGTTCAATGTTCAGTGCTGACTGCACGCGGGCATCCACACCGCGATGCTTAAGAGCATCTTGCAGAGCAAGGGCATTCATGACCGTAGCCATCATGCCCATATAGTCTGCCGTAGCACGATCCATTCCCTGCGCACCAGGTGCAACGCCGCGGAAAATATTGCCTCCGCCGATCACAATTGCGAGCTGAACGCCCATTGCTGCGACTTCAGCGACTTCATCTGTCATGCGCATAATGGTTGCGCGATTGATGCCAAAAGCATCATCGCCCATTAATGCTTCACCAGAAAGTTTGAGGAGTACTCTTTTATGCATTCTGCTGGTCATGGGCAATCATCCAGATGGTTAAAAACATACAAAAAGTGTAGTTGATATTCCTCTGGGCGGGCTTGATGGCACCGCCCAGTTTTCTGAAATAATTATGCCTGACCTGCAGCGGCTGCAGCAACTTCAGCAGCAAAGTCGCTGGTCTTCTTTTCAATTCCTTCACCGACAACAAAAAGTGCAAAGCCAGACACTGCAGCGCTTTTCTCTTTGAGCATCTGTGCAATCGTTTGCTTGTCGTTTTTGACAAAAGGCTGTGAAAGCAGAGCAACTTCTTTGAGGAACTTAACAACAGTGCCTTCGACCATTTTTTCAACAATTTCAGGTGACTTACCTGACTCTGCAGCTTTCAGGCGGGCAACTGAGCGCTCAGCTTCCTTGTCTGCTTCAGAGACGCCTGACTCGTCAAGTGCACGTGGCTTAGTGGCTGCAATATGCATGGCCAGATCCTTGCCGATCTCATCCGCACCGGAGTAATCCACAATCACGCCAATTTTGCCGCTGTGAACGTAGCTCGAGAGCTTGTTGGCGGTGTTGAAACGCTGAAAACGGCGGATTGCAATGTTTTCACCAATTTTACCGACGAGAGCCAGACGTGTGACTTCTACCGTCGCATCACCCATCTGTGCCGCTGACAGTGCAGCCACATCCGCTACATCAGTAGTCGCTACGAGTTTAGCCAGATTATTGACGAAGCCGACAAAATCGTCGTTCTTGGCAACAAAGTCTGTCTCACAATTAATTTCAATGACCGCACCTTGTTTTGCATCAGGTGAAATGTACAGGCCAATCAGGCCCTCAGCGGTCACACGACCGGCGGCCTTGCTTGCTTTGCTGCCGAGTTTGACACGCAGAATTTCTTCGGCACGTGTCATATCGCCTTCGGCTTCTGTCAGTGCTTTTTTGCACTCCATCATGGGCGCATCAGTTTTTTCGCGCAGTTCTTTAACCATCGCAGCGGTAATAACAGCCATGTTTGCTCCAGAATAAATATGAATCACCCCGAAACATGTTCGGGGCGACAGGTCTAAAAGATACCCGCGATCCTGCAGCGGGTGATATCAGGACTTAAGCTTGCTCTTGGTCGACTTCTACGAATTCCTCACCCTGGGTGATTTCTTCGACCAGACCATTCAGGCTCTGAGCACGTCCTTCGAGTACGGCATCTGCCATACCTGTTGCGTACAAGGCGATCGCCTTAGCGGAGTCATCGTTACCAGGAATGATGTAGTCAACGCCATCTGGGGAGTGATTGGTATCAACAATCGCAACAACAGGAATGCCAAGCGCACGGGCTTCAGCAACAGCAATCTTGTGATAGCCGACGTCGATCATGAAAATTGCACTTGGCAAACCGTTCATGTCCTTGATGCCGCCGATCGACTTGTTCAATTTGTCGAGTTCGCGCTGGAACATCAGGCCTTCTTTCTTGGTCATGCGCTCAGTACCGCCTTCGGCGATCATTGTTTCCATATCTTTCAGACGCTTGATGGAAGCTTTGACTGTCTTGAAGTTGGTGAGCATACCGCCGAGCCAACGACTGTCAACGAAAGGCATCCCTGCACGGGTAGCTTCTGAAGCGATCATTTCACGCGCAGCGCGCTTGGTACCCACAAACAGGACATTGCCACCTTTGGCAGATACTTGCTTGACGAATTTGGTAGCGGTCTGGTACAGATCAACCGTCTTTTCGAGGTTGATGATATGAATTTTGTTGCGATGGCCAAAAATATAAGGGGCCATCTTTGGGTTCCAGTAACGGGTCTGGTGACCAAAGTGCACGCCCGCTTCCAACATATCACGCATTAAAGACATTTTTATAGCTCCGAGGGTTGGGTCTTGTATTGCGCCTGCACCGCTTTTGAATCAAAAATGGCACCCTGGTGGCACAACACGCGATTTGAAAGCTCTCCTGCCCGGTGAGCAGAATGAACTTCCGTATAGGAAATACCTATTTGGCATCCCCTACGTACCTGGAATACGTGTGGACACTTTAGGGATATCCACACTGCGTAAAACCAGGTAAGCCTATAATTCTACTATCTTTCACCACTATTGAACAAGTCACCATGGGTTTAGTTACAAACGCTGCCGATTTAGACCGTATGCGGGCCGCATGCAAGGATGCCGCCAAAATCCTTGATTACATTACTCCATTCGTTAAACCGGGCGTAACAACGGGTGCGCTGGACAAGCTTGTGCTTGAATATCTGACGGATGAACTCAAAGTCAAATCGGCGACCGTTGGCTACGCCCCACCTGGCTACACGCCATTTCCTGGCGCCATCTGCACCTCGGTCAATCACCAGATCTGCCACGGCATCCCGGGCGACCGCGTGCTCAAGAATACCGACATCATGAATATTGATGTCACCATCATCAAGGACGGCTGGTTCGGTGACACCAGCCGGATGTACTACGTGGGTGAACCTTCCATTCTGGCCCGCAGACTGACAGACATTACCTTTGAATGCATGTGGCTGGGCATTGCGCAGGTTAAACCCGGCAATACGCTGGGCGATATTGGCAGCGTGATCCAGAAGCACGCTGAATCAAGTGGTTTTTCTGTGGTGCGCGAATATTGTGGGCACGGGATTGGACAGCGCTTTCACCAGGATCCTCAGGTTTTGCACTACGGCAAAGCTAAAACTGGTGAAATTCTAGAGCCTGGCCTGATTTTTACAATTGAACCGATGATCAATTCCGGACGACGTGAAATTCGCCAGCTCGCAGATGGCTGGACGGTCGTCACACGCGACCACAGTCTCTCCGCGCAGTGGGAGCACTCTATTCTTGTGACAGATACAGGATATGAAGTGTTGACCGTTTCTGAAGGTATGCCACCTCCTCCAGCATTCATTACTGCCTGATCATGACCCCTGCGGACCTGGCTGTATTGCGTGAAGAGATGCGGGCGCTGCGGCGCACGGCCATCGAACAGTACCGCAAGACACTGCGTGCAGACACCCTGCTCTCGTCGCTCAGGCGTTGCGCAGACATTACGCTGCGCAAGTTGCTCATCTTGTGCCCCTTGCCGGTAGGTGCCGCGCTAGCTGCTGTAGGCGGGTATGGTCGGGGCGAGCTGTATCCGTTTTCCGATGTTGACTTGCTGATTCTGTTGCCACAAGACCCAACCACCGAAGAGGAAGCTTCATTGGGTGCGTTAGTCGCAGCCATGTGGGATGTCGGCCTCGAACCTGGCTACAGCGTACGCACAATTGAACAATGCATCAAAGAAGCGTCTGCCGACATCACCGTCGAGACCTCGATGCTGGAAACCAGATGGATTGCAGGCAGTCGTGCACTGACCCAGACCTTTATCAGCACGATGAAGGCACATCTGGATCCTTATACTTTTTTTCAGGCCAAACGCGCAGAAATGCAGCAGCGTCATGCACGCTACCAGGACACGCCCTATTCGCTTGAGCCGAATTGCAAGGAATCCCCGGGTGGCTTACGTGATCTGCAAGTCATCATGTGGATGGCGCGCGCAGCCGGCTTTGGTACCAGCTGGCAACAAATCGCCCGTGCAGGCTTACTAACAGCAGCTGAGGCTCGCGACCTCAAACGCGCGGAGCAGGCGTTCAAGCGCTTGAGAATTGAATTGCATTTGCTGGTCAATCGCCGTGAAGATCGCCTGATTTTCGACCTTCAGCATGGAATGGCTGAAGTCTACGGCCTGGCACCCACAGCCAATCGGCGTGCCAGTGAAATTCTCATGCAGCGGTACTACTGGGCGGCGCGTCTGGTGACGCAGCTCAATACATTGCTTGTTCAAAACATTGAAGAACGATTGATCCCCTTCAATGAGTCGGACCAGCAGTTCATCGATGAAAACTATATCGCAAGACGCCATAGACTCGATATTGCTCGCGAAGATTTATTCGATACGGATCCGGGACAACTGCTGAATGTGTTCCTTGTCATGGAGCAGCACCCCGAACTCACGGAGCTTTCAGGTCGGGCCATGCGTGCGATCTGGCACTCAAGACACCTGATCAACCCTGAATTCAGGCGTCAACCAGAAAACAAACATACATTTCTGGCTATTTTGCAGCAGCCGCAAGGCATCGTTCATGCACTGCGCAGAATGACCATGCTCAATATCCTTCCAAGATATTTGCCATCGTTTCGCAAAGTGGTCGGACAAATGCAACATGATTTATTTCATGTGTATACCGTCGATCAGCACACACTCGCAGTCATCCGCAATCTGCGACGGTTCACGATGCCTGAGCACGCTCAGGAATACCCCGTCGCGACACGACTGATTGCGGCACTCGACCGACACTGGCTACTGTACGTTGCGGCGCTTTTTCACGATATTGCAAAAGGACGCGGAGGCGATCATTCGGCACTTGGCGCGCTGGAAGTCAAACGTTTTGCTCGCAGCCACTTCCTCAGTGCTGAAGATACCGAGCTGGTTGTGTTCCTTGTGCGCAACCACCTGGCGATGTCTCAGGTCGCTCAAAAGAAAGACTTATCTGATCCTCAGGTCATCCAGGATTTTGCTACGCTGGTTGGCACCTCCCGCAAACTCACAGCGCTTTACTTGCTCACGATCGCAGACATACGCGGAACGAGCCCAAAAGTATGGAACGCCTGGAAAGGCAAGCTGCTTGAAAGTCTGTTTAATCAGACGAGTCTTGCCCTGGGTGGCTCACTGGATGACACGAACACCATTTTGCGTCAGCGTATGGAGCATGCAGCAGGTCTGACACGACTGGCTGGGTTGCGCGATGACACGCGTGAAGAATTCTGGAAGCAGCTTGATGTTGCATATTTCCTGCGTCACGAGGCATCTGATATTGCTTGGCATACCAGGCATCTGTATTATCAGACCAATCCTGATCATGCAATTGTGAAGGCCCGGCCGACAGAAGAAGGCGCAGGACTCGAGGTCATGGTTTACACCAAAGATGTTGCTGATTTATTTGCAAGGATCTGTATTTTTTTTGGTGCGCATGGCTTTAGCATTCAAGATGCAAAGATTCACACGACACGCAATCACTACGCACTGGACAGCTTCATCGTCCTGCCAATTGACATGTCAGATGACTTACGGACACAAGCTGCATTGATTGAACATCAGCTTGCGCTGCATCTGGACCTGGATCATCCCAACCAGTCATCTGCTGCTAAAAACCATATCGCCACACGCCCGTCACGTCTGTCCAAGGCATTTCCCGTTCCTCCGGTAGTTGAACTTCACCCGGATGAAGGCAGTCAAAACTGGACTTTGGACTTAATTGCTACAGACCGTCCAGGTTTGCTTGGCGATGTTGCACAGGCGTTTGTGAATTTCGGCATCCATCTTCAGACAGCAAAAGTCATGACGCTTGGTGATCGTGTCGAGGACGTGTTTGTCATTTGTGGTGAGACGTTAAGCCAGCCCCGTACACAAAGACAGTTTGAACGCGCTGTCCTTGAAGCCATTACCCAGGAGCGAGTCCATGCAGCGTGAACGAATGATTATTGCGACAATTGGTGCCACAAGCCTGCTTGCAGTGCTGATTGCCTTAATATCTCAATACTTCTTTGACATGGCGCCATGCGCGTGGTGTGTGTTTCAACGGTTGATTTACCTGACGATTTCAACGGTATGTCTGGTGAGCGTTCTGCTCAGGCCAGGCAGATTATGGACATCGCTGACACTCGCTGGCGTACTGGCCTTATGTGTGTCAGGTATTTCGGCAGCCTGGTATCAGGCGCAGGTCGCATCCAATAGTTTTTCGTGTGTGCAATCCACCGCAGACCAGATTATGACAAAGACCGGACTCGAATCAAGTATGCCCTGGTTGTTTGGTATCTATGCAAGTTGCATGGATGCACGTATCAAGGTTTTTGGACTTGAATACGCATACTGGAGCCTGATTTTATTTTCGCTTCTTGGCCTGCTTGCCACGTTTGCGTTGGCGCGTCTGACACGTTCTAAATAACTGGCCGACAGACTGGTTGCAGTCAATCGGGGGAACTTGCTCCCCCGATGAATAACGGTCAGGCGAATCTAGTTGTCTTCAGCAGCAAAACCCATATTAAACAGTAGACCATTTGCACCTTCTTGCGCATTTTTGCGGGTACGGCCCAGATTTTCGAGATAGGCGGGCGTGATATCGCCCGTCACATACTCACCCGTAAAGCATGAAGTATCAAAATTCTTGAGTGCGGGATTCAGGTCAGAAATAGATTTTGTCATCGACTCGATATCCTGATAAATCAGGGAATCTGCTCCAATCAGCTTGGCAATTTCTTCCTCGTTACGACCCGTCGCAATCAACTCTGACTGCGTGGGCATGTCAATTCCGTATACGTTCTGATAACGCACAGGTGGCGCAGCTGAAGCCAGATAGACTTTATTTGCACCGGCCGCACGCGCCATATCCACGATTTCGCGACTGGTCGTGCCACGTACGATGGAGTCATCCACCAGCAACACATTCTTGCCCTTGAATTCCATGCCAATCGTATTGAGTTTCTGGCGTACAGATTTTTTGCGTACAGCCTGGCCTGGCATGATGAAAGTGCGCCCAACATAACGATTCTTGATCAGACCCTCACGGTAATTCAACCCAAGCCTGTCAGCGAGTTGCATCGCGGCGGGACGCGAAGAGTCCGGGATTGGCATGACAACATCGATATCACCCAGGCGCAGGCTTCGTGCAAGTTTGTCAGCCAGGTATTCGCCCATACGCAACCGTGCACCGTAAACCGACACGCCTTCCAGAACAGAATCGGGACGGGCAAAATATACGTATTCAAAAATACAGGGAGCGTGAACCGCTCCCGAGGCACAGATCTCGCTGCTGACCATGCCATCCAGAGAAATAAAGATGGCTTCGCCAGGAAGAATATCCCTGACAAAGGCAAAGCCAGAGCCTTCGAGAGCAACAGATTCAGACGCAACCATCCATTCTGAACCTTGTCCTGAATCACTACGCCCCAGACAAAGTGGTCGAATACCATGAGGATCCCTGAATGCCAGCAATCCGTAACCTGAAATCTGAGCCACTACAGCATAGGCACCTTTGACGCGCTGATGCACAGCTTTTACTGCGCGAAATATCGCGGACTCGTCGAGTGAGACGCCATTTGCCGCACGCTGGAGCTCGTGCGCCAGGACGTTAAGCAAGACTTCCGAATCTGAATTCGTGTTGATATGTCGCTGATCGTTCTTGTAGAGAGACTCACGCAATTCTTGCCAGTTTGTCAGATTGCCGTTGTGCGCAAAGGTAATTCCAAAAGGAGCATTGACATAAAAAGGCTGCGCCTCTTCGACGCTGTCGCTCGAACCTGCAGTGGGATAGCGTACCTGGCCAATGCCGGATGTTCCTGGCAACGAGCGCATATTGCGGGTACGAAACACATCACGCACAAGACCATGGGCTTTGTACATATTGAAGTGATTGCCATTTGAGGTGGCGATACCTGCTGCATCCTGTCCGCGATGCTGAAGAAGTAACAGGCTGTCATACAACAGCTGGTTAACTGGGCCGCGACCGATGACGCCAACAATTCCGCACATGAACTTTCCCGATAGCGGTTAACCCGCAAACAAATACAATTGAATCAATAAGGTAACCAATCACCAAACGGTGTTGGAAGCCGGATCTTGATCTGCTGAACAATACTGACAACTTGCTTTGAAAACATGGCTTGCTTCCACCAGATCTCGTTAGGTAACGGCGTGAAGCCTGCCAGCGTAACCAGCAGCAGGATGAACAGCACTCCACGCAGCAAACCAAACAACGCACCCAGCCCGTGATCAGCAGGCGTCAGGCCCGTTCGACTGATCAGCGCTGAGAGCGTCATATTGACAAGTCCGATCGCTAGCAACACAACCACAAACACACTGAAATAGGCAACGCCCATTCGTAAAAAAGACTGAGTGATCCACCTCGTCAGCCATTCAGAGACTGTCGGCCCCCACCAGATCGCGGCCAGAAATGCTGATACATAGGCTACGAGTGACAGGACTTCTTTCAGTAAACCGCGAACCAGGCCCAAAGTGGCAGAAATCGCCAGTATGGCTAGCAGGACGAAATCGAAACCTGTCACTGCGATGTAATAAAGGCGCCGCCAAAGCCGAGCGTACGCAAACGAGTCTGGGCGGCCTGCGCAGCTTCACGGGACGAAAAAGGACCAACACGCACACGATACTTTTGCGAACCATTGACCTGGACAGGTCCGTCAACAAAGGCGTTACTCACACCAGAAGCAGACAGCTTTTCCTTTTGTGATTGCGCATCAGCGGAAGCATCCAGGGACATCGCCTGAACAACAAAATTACCTTTCGTTGGAGGTTTGCCTGCATTGCTTGCGCCTCCAGGTGGTCCTGCAACATCGGCAGACGGGCGTCCTTCGAGCAGAGCCAGAGCCCGTGCACCATCATCGGAACGAGGACCCTTGGATACCGTGGACTTATTTTGTTCAGCCTTGGGTTCCACCTTGACTTCAGCCTTGGCTTTGGGTTCGGGTTTGGGTGCAGCAGGAGTCGGTGCTGGCACCGGTGCGACAGGTGCTGGGGTGGCCATCACAGGGGGTTCAGGCACGACGGGAGCGGCAGGCGTCGCAGTTGCAGCTTGTGTCACTCCTGCATTCGCAGACTCAGCGACGGAAGGATCAGATAAATTCGGAGCAAACGGGGCAGTACGGTCAGGAATACGGATATCAATACTCTTGGAGACGGGCATGGGCTCAGAGTCAAGCAGCATCGGCAACACCACGATCGCGGCGAGTACCAATGCAACAGCGCCGGCAAGACGACGCCTCGCCCTGACCCGCAGTTCGGCCGCCTGCGCCTCGCTAGAGACAGAAGGACGAGGTTTCACGGGAGATTTGCGTGACGTCGAGCTATCCTTTCTGGAAAACAGTCCCATTTATGGAAACATCCTGATAGGAAAAGAGTGAACGTGAAGACGATTGAGTACTGACATGCTGACTTTCATTAAGCTCGACCCAGCGTTTCAAGCACGCCAGCAACAGTTAAAAAAGATCCGAATACGACGATTCTATCATCCGGGTTGGCCAATTCACACGCAGCAAGGTAGGCTTGTTTGACGGAGTCGCAGGTACTGAGTGCCAAAGGCTGTTTTTCATCAAGGTCAGTTGCTTGGACGGCATGTCTTATTTTTTGAGCGAGCATTTCTGCCGACAAACCGCGTGGCCCCGGCAAACTGGCACAAAACCAGTGGTCGATCCGGCCCTGAATATGCTGGACAACAGATTCGACATCCTTGTCGGACAACATGCCAAACACCGCATAGGTGTATGGATGAAAACCCATGTTTCCAAGGTTTTTTTCTAGAACTGCAGCGGCATGTGGGTTATGTGCGACATCCAGAATCACGGTTGGCTGCCCTGGCAATATTTGAAAGCGGCCAGGTAAGGCGGCTGAGATCAAGCCTTGCCTGACGGCCTGCTGCGGCACGGCAAGCGTGTCGCGCAAGGACTCGATGGCAGCCAGGGCTGCAGAGGCGTTCAAGAGCTGATTGGCTCCGCGCAGCGCAGGGTAAGCCATCGCATTGCGACGCTGGTTGCGTCCTGCAAAGGCCCACTGCTGGCGATCGCCGGAATAATTGAAATCCCGGCCAAAGAGCCAAAGATCGGCATCAATTGAGGCAGCATAGTCCAGCAACGACTGAGGGGGTTTGGGGTCGCTACAAATGGCCGGACGGTTTGAACGGAAAATATGGGCTTTTTCAAAACCGATTTTTTCTCGTGTATCGCCCAGCCAGTCAGTGTGATCAATATCAACACTGGTAATAATCGAACAATCCGCATCGATAATATTCACGGCATCGAGTCGCCCGCCCAGACCTACTTCAAGAATCATGACATCGAGGCTGGCATGCGCAAACATTCGAAGCACAGCCAGCGTTGTAAATTCGAAATAGGTGAGCGACACGCCTGCTCTGGCAGATTCAATGGCCTCGAATTGTTCAACAAAGTCGAGATCCCGGACGATTTCGCCGTTGATGCGTGCCCGCTCATTGAAAGTAATCAGATGAGGCGAAGTGTAGAGTCCCACTTTGAAACCGGCAGCAAGATAGATGGCTTCGAGCATGGCACAGGTTGAGCCCTTGCCGTTGGTCCCCCCTACGATAATCTTGATCGCTGAGGACTCAATATTCAGTGTCTGGGCAACCTGACGCACGCGTTCAAGTCCCATATCAATTGCACTCGGATGCAACGACTCGAGATAAGACAGCCAGGTGTCCAGTGTTGCACCGCTTTGGGGTCGAACAACTCTCATATGGTAGGTTTCTTCATGATTCGTTTACAACAGATGCTCATTTTAGCAGTGCAGCAAAATGGCTTGCCTGCCCTATGGCGGTATGCAAGAATCGCGACATAACAAGGAAAACAATGTCTCAATCAAATACCCCCTCGCGTACCTTGCCAGACGACGTCATGGCACAGACACCCAAGTGGTTCGTCAGAGAAGCTGAGATCCCGGGCTACTCTCCCGCCAATCATACCGGCACACTGAACCGGCGGCTCATCAGCCGCGAAACAGTCGGCGCAAAACAGCTGGAAATGTTGATTGGAGTCATTGAAAAAGGACAAGGTGCACTGCCCCATGCGCACCCTGGCATTGAACAGGTCTGTTACTTGCTGTCTGGCACAGCACGGGCAGAAATGAATGGAGAAGCTGTCGATATGCAGCCAGGCGACTGCTGCTTTTTTCCACCTGACCTGCCCCATGTATTTACAATCACCAGCGATACACCGGCAAGAGTGCTGGTGATTTATTCTCCGCCATACGAAGAGTCGCCAGAACGAGTCGTCCGTTTTGGCGCACATTGAGGCTTCATTCATGAAAATACATACAATGAACGCACGCTCCCCGAGGGGAAAAATGCTCTTGGGCACAGTTGCGCTGTTACTCAGTACCTGCGCAGCATGGTCGACACCTTCAGGGGCGCAGACAGCAGTCACCTGGCCAGTCAAGCCGATCACACTGGTCGTTCCCTTTCCTGCCGGTTCAGGCACGGATGCTGTAGGCAGAATTGTTGCAACAGAGCTCGGCAACATTCTTGGCCAGCAAGTTGTCATTGAAAACAAACCTGGCGGCAATGCCACGATTGGCGCGCAACTCGTGGCGCGCGCGCAACCTGATGGCTATACGCTTTTTCTGGCGACCAATACGCCAATGTCTGCAGCCCCCTGGCTGATGAAGTCTATTTCCTACGATCCGGTCAAAGACTTCACACCCGTCGCGCGAGGCGGGAATCTGCCATTCATTCTGGTCATCAATCCCAAGTTGCCTATTCACAGCGTCCAGGAGCTTGTTGCCTACGCAAAAAAGCATCCCGGCAAACTGAATTACGCCTCGGGTAACAGCACGGGAATCGTAGGAGGAGCCACACTCGCCGCACGCGCAGGAATAGAAATGGTGCATGTGCCCTACAAAGGCACCCCGCAGGCCATGACTGATGTGATCGGCGGACAGGTCGATCTCATGTTTACCGATGTTGCTTCAGGCATGCCGTTTGTGAAGTCTGGTCAGATGCGCGCGCTCGCCGTGTCAACCAGGGACAGGAGCGCAATCGTGCCTGATTTACCTTCCATGGCCGAAGCCGGAATCAAAGATTTTGATTTAAATTCCTGGAATGGTTATTTTGGTCCTGCAGGTCTCTCGCCCGAAGTCGTGCTCAAGCTCAATACGGCCATTAATCAAATCGTCAATCATCCTGAAACAAAAGCGAAACTGGCAGGCTTGGGTTTTGATGCATTTAGCGGCACTGCACAAAGTTTTACAGCGTTTGTCGGTGAACAACTTGTTTTATGGCGTGACCTGATTCAAGCTGCGGGTATTACGCCGGAATAACAAAGGATGTGTCTCGCGATCATTGCCCGGATGTCACATGCCCAATGGCCTTTGGTCATTGCTGCAAATCGTGATGAATACCACGCACGTCCAACCCTCGCTGCGGGGATCTGGGAGACCGACCTGCACGTCCTGGGTGGCCGGGATGTATCTGCAGGGGGGACCTGGCTGGGGATGCGTAGCGATGGACGCATTGGATTGCTGACCAACTTTAGAGAACCCGGCCAGCAGAACCCCAAGGCCCCCTCCCGTGGGTCTCTGGTGAGCGATTATTTGTGCTCAACACTAAATGCGCAAACCTATTTGGACCATATCGAACAGCGGGCAGCCAGCTTCAATGGGTTTAATCTGTTATTGATTGATCCGTTACAAGCGCTGTACTTTACAAACCGACTCCAACACTGCGCCCAGCAGCTGGGGCATGGAGTAACAGGCTTATCCAATGCCACGCTCGGTGTGCCCTGGCCCAAGCTGACCCGAACCCGCCAGGCGATGACGGATCATCTCGCGCGTTCGCCGGAGCCCGATCCTGAAGCCATGTTTGCCATATTCCGGGACGCGGAGCCGGCACCCGAAGATACATTGCCAGACACGGGCCTGATCAAAGAGCGCGAACGACTACTCAGCAGCCCATTTATCCTGAGCCCGGAATATGGCACGCGGTGTACAACCCTGATATTGCAACATGCCGATGGATACGCACTTTTTTTTGAGCGTCGCTATGATTCAGGCGGAGCGGTCAGCGGGACATCCTGCTGGAGAATTGATCCGCAACGACAGGCCATTACGCCGATCGATACGCGCTGACCGTCACAGTCCGACTTATACTAAGGCTTATTCATTTACTCGCCAAGGCTGACATGTCTGCTCTCAAAACCCGAATTGCTGATTCCATAAAAGACGCCATGCGCGCAAAAGCGACAGAGCGCCTGGGCACCTTAAGATTCTTGCAGGCTGCAATCAAACAAAAAGAAATTGATGAGCGTGTTGAACTCAGTGACGCCGAGGTCACAGCCATTATTGAAAAGCAAGTCAAGCAGCGGCGCGAATCGATTGCTGCGTTTGAGCAAGCTGGCCGCACCGAAACAGCCGCAGCAGAAACAGCCGAACTCGCCGTATTAAAAGAGTTTTTGCCAGAAGCTGCTACAGCAGAAGAAGTCAGTGCCGCTATTGATGCCGCCGTTGCAGAAGTGCACGCACAAGGTGTAACTGGTGCGCCAGCCATGGGCAAGGTCATGGCTATTCTCAAACAGGCGCTGGCCGGCCGAACAGAAATGTCAGCCCTATCCGGTCAGGTCAAAGCAAAGCTGAACTAAAACTCTGCTGCACTCAGTCCGAACCAGGACTGAGTTTGAATATCTTGAAGGTAGCCGAGGCCTTGGCAATCAGTTTGCCATCCGGATCTCTGGCCTCACCTTCACAGAAAGCGATTGATCCGCCTCGCCTTAAACAGCGCGCTTCAAACAGCAGATCGGTGACGCCTGGCTCCATGCAACTCGTTGTCATGTCAATCGTGGCCAGACCGAGGCCAAGTGGATTCAACGAACGGCCTGCAGCACTTAACGTGAAGTCCAGCACACTCATGATGGCACCGCCATGCACGTGGCCACGACTATTGAGCAAATCGTCACGTATATTTAAGCGCGTCACAGCACGCTCGTTTTCACACAGAATGGGTTCGACACCAAGCAGATCAAGGTATGGAATATAAAAACCGAAATAGCTCTTGGCCGTATTTTTTAAATTCACGTTCATTTTTTAATAATGATTGGGTTTTGTGGCATGTAGCTGGTACAGGTTGGCACACCGAATTCAATGACTTCATGCATGGCCGCAAGTGCCGCACGGTCCCAGATATTGATCCCCCAAACTGTCACGGTGACCTCTGAGGATGTATCGCTGAGGGCGCGGGCATCAACCTGCCCCATGCGACCGGAACCGAAATCACCACTGACATAGAGCTGGGAAGTCCGGTTAGCCGTATTCACCCCACCGCCGAGCGGATAGCCGGTCTCGCCACGCCAGCAGCGTTCGGCCTGATCACGCGCTCGCATATAGACCTGTTCGTAACTCACAGGAACGGTAAAGGTTTCTTTGGGCGATGAGTTGGAATCCAGTCCCATACACCCAGCAAGGAGCAAAGGAGTGAGACAAACCAGCCATTTTGAGAACATATTGAGAATCCGTTTACTGTAACAAGGCAAGATCGCCATTGCGAATGGGCCACAGCGATCATCCGATCGTTGCATAATACTGCTTGAGAGTTTAACTATTTTTAACAGAGTCTGATGCCCAAACCTTGTTTGTCCAATTTGTGGCGCTCTGCGGCCGGGTTACTCGGAATGAGCGCCGTGGCCTTGGGTGCGACGGCTGCACATGCGCTTAATGACCCGCAGGCGGCACTCGCCGTTGAGCGCGCAGCCAATTACCAGCTGATCCATGCGATCGTCCTGCTTGTCACAACGTTCATGTCTGGGCGTGCTGCAACCTTGGCCCGTTGGTTATTTCTGCTCGGCATCTTGTTATTTTGCGGCGCAATCTATGCAAAGTATCTCCTACATGTTGTCTCTGCGGCAAAACTGGCGCCAACAGGCGGGATCCTGCTGATGGCCGGATGGCTAACACTGTGTTTTAGTTTTCCAAATATCAAAAAATAGCCAGGAATGCTAAAACATCATTTGATCTGCCTGCTCAACACTATTCATTTAACAACAACCTGACCATTAAAATGACCATACGAGACAAAGCATTTATCGTCGGCGCATACGAGCACCCCACACGTAAAGCACCGGACAAGTCTGTTGCACAGTTGCATGCCGAATCGGCTAAGGGTGCACTCGAAGACGCTGGCCTGTCCCACAGCGACATTGACGGCTATTTCTGCGCCGGTGATGCACCAGGTCTGGGCATGCTCAGCATGACAGACTACATGGGTCTGACCCATCTCAAGCATGTCGACTCAACCGAAACCGGTGGATCGTCCTATTTGATTCACGTCGCTCACGCTGCACAGGCCATTGCAGCCGGCAAATGCAGCATCGCCCTGATCACGCTGGCCGGACGTCCGCGCTCCGCAGGTTCCTCTGGCCTGCAACCCAGAAACTGGGGCTCAGATGTGCCCGATGCGCCTTTCGAAGCCCCCTACGGTCCTGTGACCGTCAACAGCTATGCAATGGTTGCCGCACGCCATATGTATGAATATGGCACAACTGCCGAGCAGCTGGCCTGGGTCAAAGTCGCAGCGTCTCATCACGCGCAGCACAACCCCCACGCGATGTTGCGTGATGTTGTCACAGTCGAAGATGTGATGAACTCACCTCTCGTGTCCACACCACTCAAACGCCTGGATTGTTGCGTGGTTAGCGATGGTGGTGGCGCGCTGATCATCGCCCGTCCTGACATTGCACGCTCGCTCAAGCGCCCACTTGTCAAGATCCGCGGTGCTGGCGAAGCAGTCAAGGGGCAGCTCGGTGGCAAGGTTGACCTGACCTATTCTGCGGCACGTTTTTCAGGTGCCACCGCTTTTGCAGAAGCAGGCCTGACCCCCCGTGATATCAAGTATGCATCAATCTATGACAGCTTCACGATCACTGTCATCATGCAGCTCGAAGATCTCGGTTTTTGCGCTAAAGGTGAAGGCGGCAAGTTCGTGGCTGACGGCAACCTGATTTCAGGTGTCGGCAAACTGCCATTTAATACCGATGGAGGTGGTTTGTGCAATAACCATCCTGCTAATCGCGGAGGTATTACTAAAGTCATCGAAGCCGTTCGCCAGTTGCGCGGAGAAGCCCATCCTGCCGTACAGGTTAAAAATTGCGATATCGCCCTTGCCCACGGCACCGGCGGCTTTCTGGGTTCGCGCCATGGTAGCGCCACCCTGATTATGGAGCGTGAATAATCATGACAATGATCTATCAACCGAACCCCTATCCAGCCCCGACCATTGAAGCGGGCAGCCAGCCTTTCTGGGAAGCAGCACGGACTGGCAAGTTTCTGGTCAAGCATTGCAAGTCCTGCAATCAGCCTCACTGGTATCCGCGCACGCTTTGTCCGTTTTGCTTTGGTGAAACAGAGTGGAAAGAATCAGCAGGAAACGGTACCATTTACTCTTTGAGTGTCATGCAACGTGGCAACCCCAATCCATATTGCATCGCCTATGTCACCCTGGATGAAGGCGTGACAATGATGACGCAGATCGTAGACTGTGACCTTGCGGCACTCAAGATCGGTCAGAAAGTCAAACTCGTGTTCAAGCAGACAGAGGGTGACGGCCCTCCTGTCCCAATGTTTACACCTGTCTGATTGTTGTAACAATACCGGGCGACAAGACACCACCACACTCGCCCGGTGTGTTTTAAACGGGTCGTCTTTCATTCACTCAGCTTAATGGAGAGCACACTTTGAAAATGCGTGTGTTGGTGATTGAGGATGAATCAGATATGGCCCGCTATCTCTGCGATGGCTTGCGCCAGGATGGCTACGACGTGGTCCACTGCCCTGACGCTGTCTCAGGCCTGCAGCAGGCACAGGCAACTGGGTGGGACTTGATGATCGTCGATCGCATGTTGCCCAATGAGCAGGATGGCTTGTCTATCGTTCAGGCGCTCAGAGCCCAGAAAATTAAAACACCCGTACTCGTGCTCAGTGCACTGGCCAGCCTGGATGAACGCGTCAAGGGCTTGCGCGAGGGCGGCGATGATTACCTGACCAAACCTTTTGCCTTTCCAGAATTACTCGCCCGCATTGAAGCCTTAACACGACGTATGGCGGCGACTGAAGAGTCGCGCGTCCTGAAAGTCTCAGACCTGATGATCGATCTGCGGACCCGTCGCGTCGAGCGAGCTGGCACCCCCATCACTTTGCAACCACGTGAATTCCGTCTGCTCGAATATCTTGTCAGGAATCAGGACCAGGTGGTCACTCGCACCATGCTGCTTGAGTCAGTATGGGATTTTCATTTTGATCCGGGTACGAATGTGATTGACGTACAGATCAGTCGCTTACGCACCAAGATAGACAAGGGCCACAGCCCTGCGTTGCTGCACACGGTGCGCGGCGTCGGATATAAGTTTGGAATAGATGGATAGATTCTGGCACTCCGTTGCATTCAGACTTGCGCTCATTTGTGGTGCACTTGTCATTGCTTCAATCGTTTTATTTTCAATCGTATTTTACTTTGCGACGATTGGCGTCATGGCGCGTAATACAGATGGGAAAATCGCATCCATATCCAAACGTCTGAGCGATGATGCGCAGACATTCGGATTAAGTTCTGTTGCAAAGCGCATTGAGTTTACGTTGAGTGATGGAGTAGATTCGGATTCAGAAATTTTGCTGCTGTCCGATCCAAACGGCAAAAAGCTTGCAGGCAATATCTCAAGCTGGGCGGAACGTTCAACGCCGATGAATCAGGTGCTTGACCGCAGTATTCTCAGGACAAGCGGTCTGTCACCCAGCAGAGTTCTCCTGCATCAGCTCGAAGATGGATCCCTTCTGATTGTCGGTCGCGATATGCAGGATTTAAACGAAATCCGGATTCTCATCGCACGCGCGGTGGTTCTGGGAGGGATACTCGCATTGTTGCTTGCAGTTGTTGGCACCCTGCTCTTCAGAAAGCAGATTGAAAAGCGTATTTCATCGATTCGTCATGCCACAATCGATATCGAAGCGGGCAATCTGAATAGACGAATTCCAGTTTCTGGTAACCCGGATGAATTTGATCGACTGGGCGCTGACATCAATCGGATGCTTGACCGCATCCAGCATCTGATGGATGGGGTGCGTCACGTATCCAATACGATTGCACATAATCTGCGAACGCCCCTTGGGCTGATAAGGGGTCACCTCGAAGAATCCATGCGCGGGCAGCCCGAGCTGATCAAGCTTGAGCAGGCCGGTATATTTGCGATTGAAGAAATCGACAATCTCATCCTTGTCCTAGAAAAATTGCTGCAAATTGCAGAAGCTGAATCAAGCACTCGCCGACAGCCTTTCGAACAGGTTTCCATACGCGAAGTCGTGACAAACTTGCTGGAACTCTACGATGCTGCGGCCGAGGATCAAGGCGTCAGTATTGTTATGAATATTGAAGGTGAGCCAGTGATTGCCGGGGACAAAGATCTGCTGGCCGGTATTCTTGCAAACTTGATTGATAACGCACTGAAGTATGCCGGGAGTCCCGCTGAAATTTGTATTTCTGCTCAACAGTATGGGGACTATGTCTGCCTGATCGTGCAGGACAACGGGCCCGGCATCCCTGTCGAAGAGCGCCCAAAGGTCGTTCAGCGGTTTTACCGTCTCAATCGGGATACCCGGGGCAGTGGCCTGGGACTGTCAATTGTGTCTGCCTTTACACAATTGCACGGTGGAAGCATGGATATCGAAGACGCCGAGCCAGGCCTGCGAATCCGCATTACCTTACCCAACAATACACATTCAACTCAGCAGAACAGCTCACAGTTGCCGAATGGGCAATCAACGCTGACGCAAGGGTAAACCTGCCCTGCATTCCAACATTACCAAACTGTAACCTTTCAGGCATCCTTTGGGCTCAGCCTGTCTGTAAAATCCGCGTGGGTTTGGTCCGTATATATAAATGAATGAATGCGACATTTCAAAATGATAATAAGTAAGAAAACGAAGTTGATCGGTATTGCAATACTGGTCCTTTGCCTGATCGTAGCTGCCTGGCTGATTCTCAAACCAAGCAAGGTCGATCATCTCATTTATGGTGGTCCCGCGCCTGCTCAGCCAGTCATCGCGCCTTCTGGCGCGATTCGCTATGCTGAAGGGTCTGCACAACTGACCATGATTCAAGCCAAGAAAATTCCGTTAACGCCTGTGCCAATTGCCGATCAGTTGAGTGCACGGATTGCATATGATGAGGACGTCACGGCGCGTATTGGAGTCAGCTTTTCAGGAAGGGTCGTAGAAATCAAAGCTGCTCCAGGCGATATCGTTAAAACGGGTCAGGTTCTCGCAGTGATCGACTCGCCAGACTTTGGATCGGCCTATGCTGATCTCAATAAAGCCCGTGCAGACGAAAAACGCAAACTACTCGCCATGAAACGTGCAAAGGATTTGGTGCCGGGTGAGGCTATTTCAACAAGAGACTGGGAAGTGATACAGGCGGACTATGCTCAGGCACAAGCTGAAACTGCACGCGCTGAGCAACGAATCAAAAACATCAATCCCCACGACCTGGCAATTAAAGGTCAGCGCGTCAGTATTGCAAGCCCCATGAATGGAGTGGTAACAGAGCGCACCGCGAGTCCTTCGCTTGAAGTTACGCCAGGCATGGCCTCGCCACTTTTTGTCGTAACTGATCCTAAACGTTTATGGCTCATGATTGACTTACCTGAATCCCTGATGGGACAAGTCAAGCTAGGCAGCGCGGTTGCGATTCAATCTGACGCCTATCCTGATGAACGCTTTGAAGGAAAAATCGTACAACTCGGTCAAGTCATCAACCCGAATACCCGACGTGCAAATGTGCTGGCACGCATCGACAATGTCGCGGGCAAATTATTGCCCGAGATGTTTGTTCGTGCCTCCGTCCTGCAAAATAGTGGTGAGGGCGTGCGCGTACCGAATGAAGGCATTGTTATTCGCGGCATCTATTCATATGTCTTTATTGAATCGAGTCCGGGCGAGTTCACGCTGCGTCCAGTCAAACTGATTAAACGAGGAACGGATTTCAGTTATGTTGGCGAAGGACTCAATGGAACTGAATCCATCGTCACCAAAGGTGCGCTCCTGCTGGACGCTGAACTCCTTGCTCGTTCTGGCGACAAATAATGATCGATAGACTGATTATCTTTGCATTGACCCAGCGCATGTTCGTGCTGGTTCTGATTGCCGTACTGATCGGGTCTGGCGGCTATGCGCTGTCCAACCTTCCTATTGAAGCGTTCCCTGACGTCCAGGATGTGCAAGTTCGGGTCATTTCGCAATTGCCGGGACAACCTCCTGAGGATATGGAACGTACTGTCACGTTACCCATTGAACGCGAAATGGCGGGCATTCCCAACTTGACCAATGTGCGTTCAGTCACGATGACAGGCCTGTCAATTGTGACGCTCACCTTTGCCGAAGGCACAGATAATTATTTCGCCCGCCAGCAGACGATGGAAAAACTTTCCACCGTGGTACTGCCAACAGGCGTACAGCCCCAGTTAGCGCCGCTGTCAACAGCGGTGGGCGAGGTATATCGCTACTCCATCGTTGCCCCAGGCATGTCGGATGTGGATGTCAGGACCCTGCAGGACTGGACCATCCGGCCTGCCCTGCGTATGACGCCAGGCGTCGCAGACGTTGTCAGTTTTGGTGGCGCCATCAAAGAGTTCCATATCGAAGTGGATCCTCTTGCATTGCGTAAATATCAGATTACGCTCAACCAGCTCAGTCAGGCGGTTAATAATGGCAATAGTAGTGCCGGTGGCGGACTTGTCCGCCATGGTGATGCTTCGCTGGTGGTGCGTTCAGCGGGCTTGTTTGGTAGCCTTGAAGACATCCGCAAGGTAGTCATCGCAGCCCGTCAGGGACAGTCCATCACAGTCGGAGACGTAGCAGTGGTGTCGGAGTCAGAGCGCCCACGCTATGGCATCGTTGCAGTCGATCAGCAGGACAGCATCATCGAGGGCATTGTTTCGATGACCAAAGGTGGCAATCCCTCAAAAATAAACGCGGCACTTAAAGCGCGAATCGAACTACTTGCACCCAAACTACCACCGGGCGTGAAGATCGTACCAATCTATGACCGTACTGAACTCGTCACGCATACCGTGGCAACAGTGGTACACAACCTGATCGTCGGAGCCTTGCTGGTATTCGCCGTACTGGTCATATTTTTATCTAGCTGGATCGCAGCACTCGTTGTGGCAGCGGTGATTCCTCTCGCCCTGCTCTTCGCCTTCATTTTGATGAACTCCCTTGGCGTTTCAGCCAACCTTATTTCTTTGGGTGCGGTCGACTTCGGCATCATTATTGATAGCGCAGTGGTGATCGTTGAAGCACTGATGGTGCGCCTGGCAGTCACGAGTGCGGGCGAGACATCACCCAGAGGTGCGATCAGTAATCGCATGCACGCACTGCACCGCACATTGACAGACATGTCGCGTCCGGTGCTTTTTTCAAAGGCAATCATTATTCTTGCCTTTGTACCCATCTTTACCTTCCAGCGCGTAGAGGGCAAGATCTTCACACCTGTCGCTCTCACCCTGACCTTTGCACTCGTTGGCGCCGTCTTGCTTACGTTTACCTTGCTTCCGACGCTCCTGGCCTACGTCGTGCAATGGCGTCCACTGACAGAAAAACACAAGCCCTGGCTCGATCATCTGCAAGAGCGTTATCGTGTACTGGTCATCCTCGCGATGAAACATGCACGCAAGACGATTCTTATTTCCTGCATACCTGTCGTGATTGCCTTCGGACTGGCCACACAGCTAGGCAGTGAATTCATGCCAAAACTGGATGAAGGAAATATATGGCTCAGTATTACATTGCCAACATCCTCCTCGCTGGAAAACACGAAAGAAGTCGAACGTCTTGTGCGGGCAAAGCTACTTGCGTATCCAGAGGTATCACGTTTTATTTCGCACGTGGGTCGTCCAGACGATGGGTCAGATCCTAAAGGTCCGAACAATCTCGAAAACCTGGTTGATCTCAAGCCACGCGATCAATGGCGCTTTGAGACCAAAGAAGAACTCGTCAGTAGCATGTCTAAGGCGCTGTCTGTTATTCCCGGGATTTCAACCAACTTTTCACAGGTGATTCAGGATAACGTCGAGGAATCCTTGTCGGGATTTCGTGGAGAAATCGTAGCAAAAATCAGTGGCAATAAGCTGGAAATTCTGGAAGAGAAAGCTGCGCAGGTCGTCTCTGTTATTCAGGGAATTCGAGGTGCAACAGATGTTGAAGCGACCAGGATCAGTGGACAATCCGAAGTCGTAGTCACGCCTGATCGCGTTCGCCTGGCTCGTTATGGCATCACTATTGGGGATGTCAGCACGCTGGTCAATCAGGCCATGTCAGGTGCATCGGTCACAAGTTTTTATGATGGTGACAAGCGCTTTGATGTCGTCGTGCGCGTAGATGCTCAACACCGTAACAGTATTGATGCCATCGCGAACTTGCAGCTCGAACTGCCTGGCACACAGGTCGGTAACGGCACTGGAACTGTTGCTCTCGGAGATGTCGCGACAATTGAAGTGCGCGAAGGTGCTTCACGCATCCTGCGCGAATCGGGTTCCCGGCTGGTGATTGTCAAGGTCAATCTGATTGGCCGCGACCAGGGCAGTTTTGTGGCGGAGGCACAGCGTAGCGTTGCCCAAGAAGTCAAGCTTCCTCCCGGCTACGAACTCACCTGGGGTGGCCAGTTTGAAAACTCGCAGCGGGCAGCCAAACGTCTGATGGTCATCATTCCTCTGACAGTCCTGTTGATTTTTTCCCTACTCTTCTGGGCTTTTAAATCCATACGACTTGCCAGTCTTGTTCTGGGCATGTTGCCTTTCACCCTGATCGGCGGTCTGGCTGCACTGGGACTTTCTGGCCTGAACTTATCCGTTTCAGCAGCTGTAGGATTTATCGCGGTTGCCGGTATCTCTGTGCAAAATAGTGTGATCATGGCTGAAGAAGTCCTTTTGCGTATCCGGGACGGACAGTCATCCGCACAAGCAATTGTCGATGGTGCAGTTTCGCGTCTACGGCCGATTCTCATGACGGCCCTGATGGCAGGACTTGGACTATTACCTGCCGCGTTATCACACGACATTGGCAGTGAAACAAATAGACCTTTTGCCTGCGTGATTGTGGGTGGAATTGCGACCGGGACAATTTTCATGCTGTTGATTCTCCCTGCTGCGCTCAGACTCTTTGGCAACTTTTCCGAGGCGACTGACCCGATCGACAAGCAAGCGCCCCTACCGGCGGACTCCACATCAAATGCATGAGCCAAAATTGATGGACTATAAAATTCACCCTCTAGCAGACTCCCTCTCAAAAATGGGAGTCTGGGTGCCTGCAAAACATATCCTGTTGTTAATGGCCTGTGCAGCACTTGCCAGTTGCGCCGTCGGACCTGATTACGAACGCCCTGCTCTGGCGGACGCTAAAAGTTATTCAACCACCCCGCTCACTGCCAAGACAGAATCTGCGCCCTTACACACTGGAGCGGCTCAGCGCTTCGTGATCGAAAAAGATATACGCAGTGACTGGTGGACTCTCTTTCAAAATGCAGCGCTGAACGAACTGATTGAAAAATCTTTTGTCGCGAATCCAACCATCGAAGTCGCTCAGCGCGCATTGAAAGTTGCACAGGAAAATGTCTATGCGCAACAGGGTTATTTTTTTCCGACGGTGCAAGCAAACTACACGCCCACACGCACAAAGATAGCGGGGAACTTAAGTTCAAGCGCACCTGGCATCCAGGGTGATGGCACGCTGATTCAGGGGTATCAGGGGACGCCAGCTGATCAAGGCGGTACGGCACCATTTAACGGCTCTACACTCTACAATTTTCATACTGCGCAACTGACTGTTGGCTTTGCCCCGGATGTGTTTGGAGGTATGCGTCGACAAGTTGAATCAATGCAGGCACAGGCTGAAGCACAGCAATTCCAGCTTCAGGCAACCTACGTCACACTCGCCACGAATATTGTTGCCGCCGCAATTCAGGATGCCTTATTGCGCAAGCAGCTGAGCGTGACACAGGAAATGATTGATGCGAATCTTGTTGCTGTTGCTCTGGCTGAAAGACAATACAAGGCTGGGTATGCATCGTTACTCGATCTGTCCATGCAACAAAGTGCCCTAGGTCAAGTCAGACAACTGTTACCACCGCTTCAAAAGCAATACGAACAAAATCGTGACTTGCTCAGAGTCCTGGCGGGTCTGAATCAGGATCAGGAAGTCGCATCCTTCGAGCTTGAGATGCTCAAGCTTCCTGAAGAACTGCCGCTGACCCTGCCCTCAGCACTTGTCGAACAGCGCCCTGATGTCCGCGCTGCAGAAGAGCAACTCCGTGCAGCCAACGCACAAATTGGAGTGGCGAGGGCTGCACGCCTTCCTCAGTTCATCCTGAATGGTGCCGTCGGTGGAGCTGCTGCCAACTTTAGTCAGATGTTCTGGAATAGCGGAAACTTCTTTGGATTGGCACTGGGCATTACCCAGCCTTTATTCGATGGTGGCACTCTGCTTCATCGAGAAAAAGCTGCCATTGAAGCCCAAAAACAGGCGGCTGCGCAGTATCGTGCAACCGTGATCACGGCCTATCAAAATGTGGCGGATACTCTTCATGCAATCCAGGCCGACGCGAATGCGCTAAAAATTGCCAACGAATTGACTGTCGCAGCAAAAACCACGTTCGATCTCACCGGGCGTCAACACGCAAACGGCTACCTTGATCGTCTTGCCCTGATCAATGCACAGCAAACATACAGACAGGCACTTTTGAACTCATCACAAGCCCAGGCAAGCCGCCTGGGCGACACCGCCGCACTCTTTCAGGCTCTGGGCGGTGGATGGTGGAATAAAAAAGCAGCCGACACAAGTGTGGCTGCTCTGCAAGAGGACTCAAAAACAGCGCCATAAGCTGGCGCGGTTTGACTTCTCACGGATAAAGAATCCCATTGATATAGTCATCAATCACTGAAAGTGAATCGCTCACATCATGCGATTTGCCATTCGCTTTCAGTGTATTACCTGAAAAAGAGAAGCTAGATTTAAGTCCATCTTTTGAATCGGTCGCAAGGCCCAGCATCAGTGCCATCATTTTTTGACCGTTATCAACGACCTTACCTTTCGCTGCAAGCTGACCCGCTGCACGCAATGATTTTGCGGTTGAAAAACGAGTGATCTCAGTGGCATCAGATTTTAAAATCTCAATTTTGACATCGCCATTCACAGATCCTGCGCCAACCTGAGCAGAGATTTTTGGCAGTGCAATGGTGAAACCTTGATTCAGCAACTTGCGCGCAGCGATCGTCGCACGCGATTGCTCATCAGCAGTCAGGGATTGAAAATCATCTGAATCATTAGCAATAGCCGATAATGCATCCACGCTAGAAATATCCAGACCGGTAATAGCAAGATCAATCAGCAAATCTTTGATTTTCTGTCCTGCCACATTGAGACTGGCAAGTTTGTGATTCAAAACAATGTCCAGACGATCAGCGTTCTCTGAAACAGTGGACTGCAGGACAAAGCCCTCTGCCGTCCCGTCCCTGGTGCTGAGTTTGTCGATTGCAAACTGCATGGTACCTACACCATGGTTACGATTTTTGATATCAGCGGAGGCGCTGATACCAGTAATGTCAATTGGAAGTCCGTCCGTCAGCACAGTGATCTGTTCAGTTTTCCAATCGTAATTAAACGCGTTACCAAGCCAGCTCAATTGACCTGTAGATGGAGAAATCTTCAAACGGTCATTGCCATTGTTCATGACAAGCTCTGGCAACTTAAGCGATGAAAGTGCACGTCCACCATAGGCTAATTTGCCATGACCTTGAAGATGCAGCTCGGAGCCAAACATCCGGTTGAATTCTGTCCCGTACTCGCCCGCAGGTTTCATATTCCAGTCAAAACGCATGGAAGATTCAGGCAACAACAAATTAGAAATTCGATAGTCGACAACGACAGAAAGCTTTTGTTTGCCTGTCGAGAGATCTGCACCCAAATCATTGAGACGGACTTCAAACTGGCCCTCGGAGGAAAACAATCCCTGCTTATGCTGCAAATTCACCAGCCGAAGTGTCTTTTGCTTAGCCGTTTGTTCAACGAGCGTCCCGACCCATTTTGAAGTTGTACGTCCGACATAAATACTGGCGCCAAGCCACGTACCCACAGCCAGCGTGCCAGCGACAACAAGCGAAATACCAATTTTTTTAATAGACATAAGTTAATTCCCGAATTCGATGGATAGTTCTGCTGCACGGGCATTTGCCGCTTGCATCGCCGCACTGACAATGTCTGAAAACTGCCTGCTATTGAATACATCAAGCGCAGCTGCAGTCGTGCCGCCTTTGGAGGTGACACGTTCACGCAGGATGGCTGGAGTCACGTCTGACTCAGCAGCAAGTTTGGTCGAGCCTGCAAGCGTCCCGAGAGCCAGTTGCCTGGCCTGATCAGCGGACAGACCCAATGCGATTGCACCGGCAATCAAGGATTCAATAAAAAGAAATACGTATGCAGGACCGCTCCCTGATAGCGCAGTCACGGCATCAATCGCACGATCATCGTCTACCCAGACGACTTCACCCACAGCAGATAACAGTGTCGTAGCAAGCGAACGTTCCGTCAGTCCAAGCGAAAGCGGTGCCGTCATGCCCGTCACCCCAACACCTGCGAGTGCAGGTGTATTGGGCATGCAGCGCACAATGCGTTCAAAGTGCTGATCATTGTCACCTAGCCATCTTGACAGGGATGCAAGGGCAATACCTGCAGCAATGCTGATGACCAGGGTCTCGGGCTTGAGAAAAGCACGGGTCGAGCAGACGACTTCGCGCATTTGCTGAGGCTTAACCGCAAACACCCAGACGTCATACTCGGACAAAATCGGGTTTGCAGAGTCTGCTACGCTGACTCCGCGCGTTTGCCACTGCTCGCGCAAGACGTCAGACAATTCAATGATATGAATATTCGAGGCCGGGCAGCTGGAATTTAGCCATCCAGACACCAGAGCGTTGGCCATGTTGCCACCGCCAATGACTGCAACAGAAGGAAACTTATTCATCTTGTTCCAAAAAATCAGGGAAAAACCGATTCAACAAAAATACCTGCAAATACTGCACATCCAAACCACGTATTGTGAAGAAAAGCTTTAAAACAGGCGGCACGCTCGCGATGACGAATCCAGTAAAGGTGGGTGCTCCCGATGACAGACGCAATACCCAGAGCAACCCAGTAAGGCCAGTGATAACCCAGCAGCACACCCGCCCAGCTTAACAACAGAATGGTCAGCCCATAAAACAATCCGACGCACAGCACATCATAGCGACCGAAGGTGATCGCTGAAGTTTTGAGCCCCAGGCGTTCATCATCGTCGCGATCTACCATGGCGTACTCCGTGTCGTAGGCGATTGCCCAGCACACATTGGCAAGCAGCATGACCCACGCGGCAAGTGGAATCATATTCTGAATTGAGGCAAAGCCCATCGGAATACCAAAACCGAACGCGATACCGAGATACGCCTGCGGAATGGCAAAAAACCGTTTGAATAAAGGGTAGGTAACGGCCAGCACCGCAGCGACACATGCCAATCCAAGTGTCAGCATGTTCAGAGGCAGTATCAGCAACAGGCTCAACAAACCAAGTACAGCCGCGACCCAGAGTGCTTCTTTGGGCTGAATCTGTCCTGAAGTTAATACGCGCTGTTCGGTCCGCTTGACGTGCAAATCTACATCACGATCAAAATAGTCGTTCATCGCGCAACCTGCTGAACGCATCAGCACGGTTCCTGCGACGTAAATACACAGGATCGGCAAGGATGGCCAGCCTTTGCTTGCTGCAAAGATTGCCCAAAGTGTTGGCCACAACAGCAACATAATGCCAATCGGTTTGTCGATGCGCACCAGTTTTGCATATAACGCAAGACGGGATAAAAGAAGTGAATACATACCGAGTCAATCCCTAGCGAAACAAGAAAATGTGTAATCAGTCATTGTGTGACGGCTGTATCGTTCAACATGGTCACCCCTTCGAGCTGACAGGCATACACGGCATCAGCTAGCGCGGTAATCGCGGAAAGCCTGGGGAAACTTTTACGCCAGGCCAATACAATCCTGCGATCCGGTACAGGCCGCTCAAAAGGGATATAGCTGAGCAGGGAACTATTACGATCATGTGTCTGGACTGCAGACATCGGCATCACGGTGATACCGATTCCAGCTGCAACCATATGGCGGATTGTTTCGAGCGAAGAGCCTTCGAATGTTCTCTGAATGCCTTCACTCGAAGCAGCAAACCGGGACAACTCAGGACATACCTCGAGCACCTGGTCACGAAAGCAATGGCCCGAACCCAGCAACAGCATATTCTGCTGCTTGAGATCGGTGGCCGAAATGCAGGCACGATTGGCCCACTCGTGCGTGGCAGGAGTCGCCACAATGAATTGCTCGTCATAAAGCGCCTGTGTGACCAGGCCTGTTTCAGGCAAAGGCAACGCCATAATGGCGCAGTCGATTTCGCCCTGGCGCAACAGTTCGATCAGCCTGTGGGTGAAGTTTTCCTGCAAAATCAGTGGCATCTGTGGTGTGCGTTCGATCTGGGTCGGTACCAGTTTGGGCAAGAGGTAAGGTCCGATCGTATGAATCACACCCACGCGCAAGGGGCCTGCCAGCGGGTCATTTCCCAAACGGGCGATTTCCTTGAGATTCGCGCTTTCTTCGAGTACTTTTTGAGCCTGTGATACCAGTTGCTGCCCGACAGGAGTGACGCCGATTTCATTGCCACCACGCTCAAATATTGTCACTCCGAGTTCTTCTTCAAGCTTTTTGATTGCAACGGACAATGTGGGCTGACTGACAAAACAGGCCTCTGCTGCGCGACCAAAATGGCGCTCGCGTGCCACGGCTACGATGTATTTCAGTTCGGTCAATGTCATGATAATGATCCCTGTAGGGCATGATTAAAAAAGAATGTAAACAGCTGAGACATCCATTAACTGCGTAAAAAGTCCTCTCTGCCACGCATCCAGCGTGCAAGGTGCCTTTGTACGATCTCAGGTGCATGCTGTCGCAATTCAGTAGCAGTCTCTCTCGCTGCGCGCACCAGCGCACTGTCTTGGGCCAGGTCAGCAAAACGCAGCAAAGTGATGCCCGACTGCTTTGAACCCAGCATCTCGCCGGGCCCCCTCAGGTCAAGATCGCGCTGCGCGATTTCAAAACCGTCCTGTGTTTCATACATCGCACGCAGCCGCTGCCGCGCGATAAGCGACAAAGGATTTTGAAACATCAGCACACAAACTGAAGAAGCACTGCCTCGTCCGACGCGTCCGCGTAATTGATGCAGCTGTGCCAGTCCAAAGCGTTCGGCATGTTCGATGACCATCAGCGAAGCATTTGGGACGTCGACTCCGACTTCGATGACGGTTGTCGCCACCAGTACCTGTATCAGCCCCGCCCTGAAATCCTGCATCACTGCGGACTTGTCGGCGTTGGATAAACGCCCATGCACAAGTCCAATTCTCAGTTCAGGCAAGGCCGCAGACAGTGCCTGATGCGTATCGACCGCCGTTTGTAACTCCAGTGCTTCACTTTCTTCGACAAGCGGACACACCCAGTATGTTTGTTGACCATTGACTGCAGATTGCGCAATATGAGAAATGATTTCTTCACGCCGGGTGTTCGAAACGAGTTTGGTCAGAACCGGTGTGCGCCCCGGGGGCAGACCTTCGATGGAGGACACCTCAAGGTCTGCATAAAAGGTCATGGCAAGTGTACGGGGAATGGGTGTGGCGCTCATCGTCAACTGATGAGGAACCCAGTCAGGCACCTTCATGTCGTGCAACGAAACCCCCGCGCCGGGCTCGCCCTTGCGAGATAAAGATAAACGTTGACCCACGCCAAACCGGTGTTGTTCATCCACGATCACAAGTCCAAGGTTTTCAAACTCAACCGTGTCCTGAATGAGTGCCTGCGTCCCAATGATCAGACGTGCCTGACCACTGCTGATGTCTTCAAGCGCGCGTTTACGTGCGCGAGGCGTGATACTGCCGGTCAGCCAGCAGATACCGATGTCCAGCGGTTCGCACCAGGATTGCATTTTTTGGTAATGCTGCTGCGCAAGAATCTCGGTAGGTGCCATGATGGCAACCTGCACACCTGCTTCGATCGCCTGTAAGGCTGCCATCGCGGCAACAATTGTCTTGCCGCTCCCGACATCGCCTTGCAACAGTCGATACATGGGAAAATCGCGCGCAAGATCAGCACTGATTTCGCGTACAACATTGCTCTGTGACGCTGTCAGAGTAAAGGGCAAGGCACGCAGTAATCTGTTGCACAGACTTTCTGAACTGGAATTTAAAGGCAGGCTCCGGCTACGCTTGGCCCGCCGCGCATCTCGTGCGGCCGCAAGCGATAATTGCTGCGCTAGCAGTTCATCAAACTTGATACGCAACCATGCAGGATGGGTATGCTCCATCAGGGCCTCTGCATCCATCTCAGGGGTTGGCGAATGAAGCGTACGGATGGCCTCGTCAAAGGGCATCAGTGAGAGTTTCTGGATGAGGGCCTGGGGTAACGTATCCTCAAGCGACGTCTGCGCAATTGCCAGTGCAATCGCTTTGCGCAGGCTCGGCTGGCTCAGGCCATCCGTCGTGGGATAAACAGGCGTCAGCGCAGCTGGCAGCGGGGAGCTGGGTACGGTAACTTTCGGGTGGATGATCTCAAGCCCCAGGTAACCACTACGGACTTCGCCCCGGATGCGCCATCGGCGACCCGGCTTCATCTGCTGCTGCTGGCTTGGATAAAAAGTCAACCATCTGAGCGCGAGCTCACCACTGTCGTCCCTGATCGTGGCGGTCAATTGACGGCGTGGAGAGAATTTAACCTCGGCCTCAATCACTTCACCCTCGATCTGGGCGCTCATGCCACCACGCAAGTGACCAATGGGAACAATGGCTGTTTCGTCTTCGTAACGAAGCGGCAAATGCAGGACAAAATCCTGAGGCACAAGCAGGCCCAGGCGTTCAAATTTTTGCTCAATGAGCGAACGCCCACCCTGTGCACCGTCCTCCGGTTTACTTTTGATCCTGGTCACCATAAGGGATGGTTCAAGTGTCAGTCTGGGTGGGTGCGCTTGTTATCTTCAGATCACAATGATGGCTTCAATTTCAAAAAGTGCCCCTTTTGGAAGACTCTTGACGCCAATAGTCGAACGCGCGGGGTAAGGCTCGGGCAGCAACTCAGCCATAATTCCGTTTGCAATGGCAAACTTGCCCAGATCCGTCAGAAAAAGTGTCAGTTTGACGATTTTTTCGAGACTGCCGCCTGCAGCCTCAATCACCGCTTTCATGTTTGCAAAAGACTGGCGGACCTGATCTTCGAAATGATCCGAAATCATTTCACCGGTCGCAGGCACCAAACCAATCTGGCCTGACAGATAAACGGTACTGCCAGGTCCCGCAACCACTGCTTGCGAATAGGGGCCAACCGCGGCAGGCGCGCCATTGGTATGAATAATTGATTTGGTCATTTTTAGCTCCATTCTGTTAACTATCGTAGTTTAACAATCAATAGTTGAATTCGATATCTAAATATCAGTCTTAAATATATTTAAAAAAATGCGTACAATAATAAGAATCGTTCTCGTTTAGTTTCAGGAAATATTTTGAAATCAACAACACAGTCATATCAGCCTGCACGTACCGGACATCTGGAGACGAAAGTCCTAAGCTCCACACTCAAACATTTACGCCTGGCATGCCTGAGCTTGTGCCTGGCCACGTCCGGTGGTGCAGTGTTTGCCCAGCAACCGGCATCACAGGAAGTCAACCTTTACACCACCCGGGAACCCAAGCTGATTCAGCCGTTGATTGAGGCATTCACCAGCCAGACGGGCATCAAGGTCCACACTGCATTTATCAAAGATGGCATGGTCGAAAAGCTCAAGTCAGAGCAAAACCACTCACCAGCTGATGTGCTGATGGTTGTGGATATTGGCCAGGTGGTAGATCTGGAGCAAGCCTCTGCTTTCCAGGCTACCGACTCCAGCGCACTCAATACTGCTATTGCCGCACACCTGCGCAGTGACCAGGGCACATGGTATGCCTTTTCCCTGCGTGATCGTGTTTTATACGCAGATCCCCGGCTGAATCTGAAAGCCTTTACTTATGAACAACTGGCCTCACCAGAGTGGAAGGGCAAAGTCTGCATCCGTTCAGGTCAGCACCCATACAACATCGGACTGATCGCGGCCATGCTTGCCCATAACGGCCCTGAAAAAACCGAACAATGGTTGCGCGAGGTCAAACTCAACCTGGCACGCCCTGCCGTGGGAGGCGACCGCGATGTCGCACGTGACATTCTTGGAGGGATCTGCGAACTCGGTATTGCCAATGCTTATTATGCAGGACAGATGAAAACGGCAAAAGCAGGTACAGACGCAAGAAAATGGGGAGATGCCATACAGGTCATCCGCCCCACTTTTAGTCAATCCGGTGGCACCTTTGTCAACATCAGTGCTGCAGGCGTGGCGCAACATGCGCCAAACAAACAGAATGCAGTTAAATTTCTTGAGTTCCTGGCCTCTGAAACGGGACAAAGTCTCTATGCCCGTGCCGACTTTGAATACCCTGTAAGAAGTGGCGTTGCACTTGACCCGATAGTTGAGAGTTTTGGCCCCCTGCACCCTGACACCCTGCCGATAAAAGAAATTGCAAGTCTCAGAAAACAAGCAAGCGCCCTGGTAGACAAGGTGAAGTTCGACTACTAGTGCCTGATGAACATTCTCCATCAGCTTAAGGGTTTATCAACGCGAGACCTCTGGAATATCGCGGCTGCACTCATGGCAATCGCTGTGGTGTCTCCGGCCATCTCACTGATGATCCTTGCATTCAATGGCGATTCAGCGAGCTGGTTCAACCTGTTCAATGAGGCATTGGTACAGGCGATTTTCAATACCCTTCTGCTGACCTCTGGCGTGGGATGTGTGGTTGTCCTGCTGGGTGTGGGTTGTGCCTGGCTTGTGACTGCATATGACTTCAGGGGGCGTGGCACGCTAATCTGGGCCTTGCTGCTGCCGTTAGCAGTGCCTGCTTATATCGTGGCCTATGCCTACCTCGATTTGCTACACCCTCTTGGTCCTGTGCAATCCACCCTGCGAGACTGGATGGGAGTCGCGAGTCCGCGTGAATGGCGGCTGCCTGATATCCGCACCCTACCCTGTGCGATATTTTTGCTTGGATGCGTGCTGTATCCCTACGTATATCTCAGCACGCGCGCAATGTTCCTGACTCAGCCAGAAAACCTGCTGAATGCTGCACGCAGTCTGGGCCTGACGCCGGCGCAGACATTCTGGCGCGTGGCCTTGCCTCAGGCGCGACCAGCGATTGTGATTGGTCTGAGCCTGGCGTTACTTGAGACGATCAACGATATTGGTGCTTCAGAATTTCTAGGTGTTAAAACCATCACGGTGACGCTGTACACAACCTGGATCTCAAAAGGTGACATTGCGGGTGCAGCAAAAATTGCCGTATTGCTCATGGCTTGTATTGGATGTGTATCCTTATTCGCACGTCAGGCACGAAAAAAACTGCAGTATGGCAATCAGCGTGGGGCGCAGGTCATGCAAGCCAGACAGCTGACAGGACGTGCAGCAATTGTTGCCTGTATTCTTGGTTGGCTGCCTGTTTGCTTTGGCTTTGTGCTGCCTGTTGGCTTTCTGTTTGACCAGTCAGTCAAACGCTTTGATCCTGCAAATTTTCTTTCTGCCAACCTGCTCGCAGCAACCGGTTATTCCTTGTTGATTGCTGCACTGGTCACTGCATTCGCCGTAACCTTCAGCATCGTGGTAGCCGTTGCTGCACGGTACTCGACCCGTCCTCTACAGGCTCAGGATATTGCGCAAGCGAGCGCATATCTGTCGAGGCTGGGGTATGCCCTGCCAGGATCCGTGCTTGCAATCGGATTGCTGATGCCCTACTCCTGGCTCGACAGTCTGCTGAACATGCTGAGTGCGGCCTTTGCGAATCAGTCACCGCGCCTGTGGATGCTTGGTTCTTTATGCGGTGTAGTGGTAGCCTGCATCATCCGATTTGCGGGGATCTCTGTTGGTAATATCCAAGCAGGCCTGACACGCATTCCCCGAACGCTGGACCAGGTCGCTGGGAGCCTGGGACACTCGACCTTCAGTACGCTTTGCCGTGTGCACATACCTTTATTAAAGCCAGCACTTACTGTCTCAGCAATACTCATCTTTGTTGAATGCATCAAAGAACTGCCTGTCACGCTCCTATTGCGTCCACTCGGAACAGAGACACTTGCGACGCTCCTCTATAGCGATGCATCACGAGGCAGCTATGAAGACGGCGGCCTGGCCGCCTTACTGATCGTGATTGTTTCTGTCTGGCCTGTGATCCTGCTCACACGAATCGAACATACCAAGCGAGCAATTTAGAATGAAAGACTACCTCAAACTTGATCGAGTCACGATTGGCTATCGCAATCGCGCTCATACCTCGCTGGTTCTGACAGATCTGTCACTCAATCTGCATCAGGGTGAAATTGCTGCGCTTCTCGGACAGTCGGGCTGCGGCAAAAGCACGCTCCTGCGAACCATTGCCGGGTTTGAACCTTTGATTGCTGGCACCATTTATTTAAATGGCCGGATCATATGTTCGTCAACAAAATACGAGCCGCCCGAAAAAAGAAATATCGGCTACATGTTTCAGGACTTTGCCTTATTTCCACACCTGAGTGCCGAAAAAAATATTGCCTTTGGCTTAAACAGGTTATCGCGAACAAAACGTCAGCAACAAACTCATCACATGCTTGAACTCGTCGGTCTGACTGCATTCGCAGACTGTCTGCCTAATGAGTTATCGGGTGGCCAGCAACAGCGTGTGGCGCTGGCCAGGGCGCTTGCGCCGCAACCCGACTTACTACTCCTTGATGAACCCTTCTCAAGTCTGGACAGCGAAACGACTGAAAGACTGATTCCAGAGATCCGAAAAATCCTGCTGGAAAATGGCTGCACGACATTCATGGTGACGCACTCAAAAAAAGAAGCCCATGCAATGTCTGATCGCATGGGCTTGCTCGAGGACGGTAAGATTACACAGTGGAGTCAGCAGACAGCGGATCCATCCCGAGTTCTCGCAGCTTGCGCGTAATCGTGTTGCGCCCCATACCCAGACGTGTCGCTGCCTCAACCCTTCTGCCTCTGCATACGTCGAGTGAAGATTGCAACAATGCACGCTCAAACTGCTGAGTCAATGTTGTCCAAACGTCTGGCTCCGAACGCGACAGCCTGACGTTGGCATCAAGAGCCAGAAGTTGTTGCCAGGTCTGACCACTGCCTGAAAGCGAGTCGGAGACAGTTCTGGTGGAGACAGTCAAATCAGCCGCCCGAATTTCAGGAGGGAGATCACCGACACCAACAGTTTGTCCCGGTGCCATCACCGTCAGCCAGTGACAGAAATTTTCGAGTTGTCTCACATTGCCTGGAAAATCAAACTGGGAGAGTGCAACGATCGCTTGATCTGAAAGGCGCTTGACAGGCACTCCGAGACCACGTGCACTAATCGTCAGGAAGTGTCGGGCAAGTTCACCAATATCTTCTCTTCTTTCGCGTAAAGGAGGCAGACGCAGACGAATCACGTTCAGGCGATGAAAAAGATCCTCTCGGAATTTACCTTCTTGAACGCGCTCTTCAAGCGGCTGGTGTGTTGCAGCAACAATTCTGACATCTACACGAACAGGCTGAGCCCCGCCTACACGATAGAACGTGCCATCTGACAGGACACGTAATAAGCGTGTCTGCAATTCAAAGGGCATATCTCCAATTTCATCGAGAAACAGTGTGCCGCCACTCGCCTCTTCAAAACGTCCGCGCCTTAAAGAATTCGCACCTGTAAATGCACCGCGCTCATGACCAAACAATTCAGCTTCGAGCAAATCACGAGGAATGGCTGCAGTGTTCAGGGCAACGAATGGACCCTTGGCGCGAATACCATGGCTATGCAAGGCACGTGCAACAAGTTCTTTACCTGTTCCGGATTCGCCAGTAATGAGTACGGTCACATTGGATTGTGCAAGTCGGCCGATGGCGCGAAAAACTTCCTGCATCGCAACAGAAGCTGACTGTGTAAGCATGCCTTTATCATTGGCTTCGGAAGTCGGAGCTGAAGCATCGGCTGCAGCATCATCTGCAAAAGGCTCTTGAATGGCGCGACTGATCAGGGCGACGGCTTCATTGACATCAAAGGGCTTGGCAAGATAATCGAATGCACCTCCCTGAAATGCAGCGACGGTACTGTCCAGATCGCTATATGCCGTCATGATGATGACGGGTAACGTTGGGTATTTTTCCTTCACGTCTTTGAGTAAAACCAGACCGTTAGTACCCGGCATCCTGATGTCTGAAATCAGCGCACCGGGCCTGTCAATTTTAAGTGCCTCAGAAACATCCACGGCACCAGCAAAGCTGCGCGTAGGTATTCCTGCACGACTCAGCGCTTTTTCAAGCACCCAGCGAATGGCTTGGTCATCATCTACGATCCAGACGGGTTTCATAATGGCTCCAAAGGCAACAACAGACGAAACTCTGTGTGACCTGGTTGTGAATCAAATTCAATAACACCACCGTGCTGCTGGACGAAGTCCTGAGCCAGACTCAGTCCGAGGCCAGTGCCCCCCTCACGTCCAGTCACGAGTGGATGAAAAATACGATCATGCAAAGAATTTGGTACACCAGGCCCGTTGTCAATCACAGTGACAACAACTGCCATGCGATGCTGTTTGTTTTTGAGCAGCATCTGTCTTGCAACGCGTGTCTTGATCGTGATGTGAGGCGAACGTGTCGGTTCAGAGCCCGTCATGATTTGTGCTGCATTACGAACGATATTGAGCAAGGCCTGCATCAGGCGCGCAGGGTCTGCTCGAAACTCTGGCATAGAGGCATCGTAGTCTCTGAGGATGGCGACTTCGCGAAACTCAGCGCGCACCAGCGCGCAGACACGCTCGCACACTTCATGAATATTGACAGAATGCCACTGCACCGGCATACGCTGCGGAGCAGCCAGGCGATCTACCAGGGCTTGCAATCGATCCGCCTCTGAAATAATCACACTGGTGTATTCACGCAACGCAGGATCGGGGAGCTCTGACTCAAGCAACTGTGCAGCACCACGCAAACCGCCAAGTGGATTTTTTACTTCGTGCGCCAGATTGCGTAATAACTCGTGCTGTGTCTGGATTTCATCAACCATTCTGATGCTTCGGTCCACCAACACGCGTTGTTCAATATCTTTAATTTCAATCAGTACGGACCACGGCTGTTGCGTCAGTGCGATTGAGGTGACTGCAACCTCAACTGCCTCGGCGCCACGACGCGTCATCGCAAACTGACGACAGTCATCCACCTCACCAGAGCAAGCCAGACGAATCGTCTGCTCAAGTGCCGGATCCCGGTCAAACAAAAGGGCGGCCGGCTGGCCAATCAAATGGCGCCGGGACCGCCCGAACATAGCTTCTGCAGCCGCATTGGCCTCTACAACTTCACCAGACTGGTTCAGTAACAGAACCGTTGTGGCGAGCAGATCGAAAGCTTCTACGGAGATCATGGGAGTCGGGCCGGGAGAGCCCGACCCCAATTTATCAGCAGATTAAAGGCTGTAGTACATGTCGAATTCGACGGGATGGGTCGTCATACGCAGGCGATTGACTTCCTGCATTTTCAGATCCACATATGCATCAAGCATGTCATTGCTGAACACACCACCACGTGTCAGGAACTCGCGATCGCGGTTGAGCTCTTCGAGTGCTTGCTCAAGTGAGCTGCAGACCGTTGGAATCTTTGCGTCTTCTTCTGGGGGCAGGTCATACAGATTCTTGTCAGCTGGATCGCCAGGATGAATCTTGTTCTGCACACCATCCAGACCTGCCATCATCAGGGCAGAGAATGCCAGGTATGGGTTAGCAAGTGGATCTGGGAAGCGTGTTTCGATACGACGGCCTTTTGGATTGCCAACGTAAGGAATACGGATCGATGCCGAGCGGTTGCGTGCGGAGTAAGCAAGCTTGACAGGTGCTTCGTAATGCGGAACCAGACGCTTGTACGAGTTCGTACCTGGGTTGGTAATCGCATTCAGGGCACGCGCGTGCTTGATGATGCCGCCGATGTAATACAAGGCAAATTCTGACAAACCAGCATAACCATTGCCTGCAAACAGGTTTTGGCCATCTTTCCAGATTGACTGGTGAACATGCATGCCTGAACCGTTGTCACCAACGATAGGCTTTGGCATGAACGTAGCAGTTTTACCGTAGGCATGTGCAACGTTATGAATCGTGTACTTCATGATCTGGTTCCAGTCGGCGCGCTGAACCAGCGTGCTGAACTTAGTACCGATTTCGAGCTGACCAGCACCAGCGACTTCGTGGTGGTGCACTTCAACAGGAATGCCCGCTTCTTCGAGCAAAATGCACATTTCGGAACGCATGTCCTGCATCGAATCAACTGGAGGAACCGGGAAGTAGCCGCCTTTGACTTTTGGACGGTGCGCCAGGTTGCCGCCTTCCATTTCCATGCCACTTGACCAAGCGGCTTCTTCAGATTTGATCTTGACAAAGGAGCCCGACATGTCATCGCCCCAGGTCACGCCGTCAAAGACGAAGAATTCTGGCTCAGGACCAAAGAATGCTGTATCGCCCAGACCGCTTGCCTTGAGGTAGGCCTCAGCGCGTTTGGCCAGCGAACGTGGATCACGGTCGTAACCTTTCATGTCTGAAGGCTCAACCACGTCACATGTAATGATCATGGTCGACTCTTCACGGAACGGATCCATGTGAGCGGTACCCACGTCAGGAATCAGCAACATGTCTGAAGCTTCGATGCCTTTCCAGCCGGCGATTGACGAACCGTCAAAGGCCTGGCCTTCTTTTAATTTGTCTTCGTTGATCTGGCTGACCGGCACGGAGACGTGCTGCTCTTTACCCATCGTGTCCGTAAAACGGAAGTCGACGAATTTGACTTCGTTCTCTGCAATCTTTTTAAGAACATCTTGAGGGGTGCTCATATTGACTCCGGTAATGTAAATGATTGATAAGTTGAAATTACTAAATTGCCAGTAGCTGCTTGCTGCATATGCAGACTATCAAGCAAATTTCGTGCCAGACACTCCCCGCTAGGGGAATGCCCAAAAACGGGACTAAAATCGCACCACTTTGATGCAATTGCACTGCATTTTGCACCAAGTCAGTGATTTTACAAGAATAGCGTTTGTAATTCGTTTAAAAACCGCCAACCCTGTGCCGTGGCCTGCAATCTTGTGGGGTCTGCCGTCAGCAGCCCTTGTTGCGTGGCTTTTTGCATAGCTGAAGACATCGTAATAAGTGATAACCCGCAGCGCTCAGTGTACAGCGTACTGGGGACACCCTGCCGTAATCTCAAGGCATTGAGCATGAACTCAAAGGGCAAATCCTGAGCAGTCAGCAAACGGTTTTCAGATACATGGGAGCCGTCGCGCCTCAGGGCAGATTGCATCCAGGCCTCGGGGTTACGTGTGCGCGCATCGCGTTCAATCCTGTCGTGAAAAGATAGTTTTCCGTGCGCTCCGGGGCCAATGCCCAAATAGTCACCAAACTCCCAGTAATTCAGATTGTGGCGGGACTGCGAGCCTTTGCGTGCAAAGGCAGAGACTTCGTAACGGGACAGGCCGGCGGCATCTGCCATCGATTCAATACTGTCCTCCATCGTAGCGGCCAGATCCTCATCAGGGATTGGGGGCGGATACTTGGCAAAGACCGTGTTGGGCTCAAGCGTCAGGTGATACATCGACAAATGATCCGTGCCAAATGCCAAGGCAATGCGTGTGTCGGCTATCGACTCCTCAAGTGTCTGATTAGGTAAGGCAAACATCAGGTCAAGATTGACGCGCTGGACCGCATGCTGGGCCATCTCGATCGCTGCCCGTGCCTGATCGCCATCATGAATACGCCCCAGAGCATGCAAGGCCTGATCATTAAACGACTGAACCCCCAGGGAAATCCTGTTAACACCACTGGCAGCATAGGACTTGAAACGTGAGGCCTCGGCAGTGCCCGGATTTGCCTCGAGCGTGATTTCGGCATCCGGCCACAGATTCAAGTGGGACCGTAACATCGCAAGCATACGATCAATGCCCCGGTCCGACAACAAACTGGGCGTGCCGCCACCAATGAATACGGTTGTGACCTGCCTGCCCCAGATTCTGGGCAAAGCCTGCTCCAGATCAGCCTGCAAGGCTTCCAGATAGCGATCTTCAGGCAAAACGTCCGGTATTTGATGCGAGTTGAAATCACAATAAGGACATTTGCGAACACACCAGGGCACATGTATGTAAACAGATAAGGGTGGCAACGATGTCAGGCGAATCCCGGCGTGTTGCCCAGCCAGCGCCCCGGTTACACCATCAGGCTGTCGGAGGCCTTCAGGTACACGCGTTTGATAGCCCTCGGAGACAATGGGTATAAATTTTTTCATTCTGAAATGTGTAGGTGATTCATATGTTGGCGGCGATCATGTCACGCGCCTGGAGCTGAGTCAGCATGGTACGCATCGCCTGGCCGCGATGACTGAGGGTGTTTTTAATTTCGGGCCTGAGCTCTGCGACCGTACAGCCTTGCGCTGGCAAATAAAAAAACGGGTCATATCCGAACCCGTGCTCACCTCGAGGGCTCTCGAGAATTTCGCCTGGCCAGACCGCTTCAGCAATAACAGGCTGTGGATCATCCGGTCGTGTGACCAGGACCAGCACCGCGACGTACCAGGCACGCCGGTCAGCAACACCTTTGAGCGCCTGGACAAGCTTAGTATTATTCGCCTCATCGGACCGCGTACCGTCCGGTTCTTGGGCATAACGTGCAGAATGTATGCCCGGCTCGCCATTCAGAGCGACGACACAGAGACCTGAGTCATCGGCCAGAGCCGCAAACCCTGACAGCGCACTGGCATGCCTGGCTTTAGCCAGGGCATTCTCCACAAAGCTTGGATGAGGCTCAGGCGCATCTGGAATATTCAGTGCCTGCTGTGAAATCAACCGGACATGCAGTGGTGCCAGCAGCGCGTTGAATTCCCTGAGTTTTCCGGCGTTACCGGAAGCCAGCACCACGGTTTGCAATCTAGTCATTGTGAATGCTCGTATGTAAGGGTCATTCAAGCGTTGGAGGCATCTTCGATCAGCATATTGACCAGCTCGCGGGCAAAGCTGGGCAACTGATCGAGCTGTCTCACGCAAATATGCAGCTTGCGTTCTGCCCATTCGTCAGACAAGCGAACCAGCTTGATATTCAGGCGCTGCGCATAACGCTGCGCAGCTCGCTCAGGCACAACGCCGATCCCTACTCCAGCCTCAATCATGCGACAGACGGCCTCAAAGCTCCCAACTTCGACACGGAAGCGGAAGGGATGCCCCAGATTGTCTGCAGCCTGTATCAAAAAGGCATGGATGGCACTCCACTCTGAGAGGCCAACATATTCGTAGGAAAGTGTATTTGCAAAGGCCACATCATCCTGTCCGCCCAAAGGATGATCCATTGGCGTGACCAGAACCAGACGATCTTCACGGTAAGGCAAATACTCCAGGTCCGAGGCAGCCGGGCGCCCTGCCACGATCCCAATGTCCGCAGAGCCCTCGGAGACCGCCTTGACGACCAGATAACTGAGGCGCTCTCGTAACTCGACAGTGACATCAGGGTGCGTTGCCAGATAGCGGCTCAGGACCGCCGGCATGAACTCGGTCATCGCGGTGGTATTGGCCACCATTCTGACCTGGCCCTTGATTCCGCGCGCATATTCGTGAATATCGCCACGCAAATGGTCAATCTGTCTGAGCACAAGTCGCGCATGACGCAGGAAAGCATCGCCCGAGGGGGTCAGGGTCACGCCCTGGCTGTTGCGATGAAATAACCGGGTACCGAAGTGGTCTTCAAGGTTTTTAACGCGGTTACTGGCAGCGGGAAGGGACAAGTGTGACTTTTCAGCACCACGGGTCAAGCTACTGGCATCGCCAATATTGACGATCAGTTGCAAATCGGTCAGGTCGAAGTGGTTTGCCATAGGGGATAAATGATCTTAATCAATGAAAAAGCCCGGGTTAATCAAACGTCAATAGGCAATTTATGATGCCTGGGGCACATTAACGTTTGTATTTCACTCGCTATCATAAGACAACCATGAATTCCCATTCTGATCAGTATCAAGATATCCGTGACGCCATCCGTGATTTGTGCAAACAATTCCCTGATGAATATTTCCGTAAAGTTGACGAGGCGCGCGGCTATCCCGAAGAATTCGTGAATGCACTGACACAGGCCGGCTGGCTGGCAGCACTGATTCCGCAGGAGTACGGTGGGTCGGGTCTGGGTCTGACCGAGGCGTCCATCATCATGGAAGAAATCAACCGCTGTGGCGGCAACTCGGGCGCCTGCCACGGACAGATGTACAACATGGGCACCCTCCTGCGCCATGGTTCCGAAGCACAGAAAAACTATTATTTGCCAAAAATTGCTGCAGGCGAGTTGCGACTGCAGTCCATGGCGGTGACAGAACCCACCACTGGCACAGACACCACCAAGCTCAAGACTACTGCAGTCAAAAAGGGTGATAAATACATCGTGAATGGCCAGAAAGTCTGGATTTCACGCATCCAGCACTCTGACCTGATGATTTTGCTGGCTCGCACCACGCCACTCGAACAAGTCACCAAAAAATCTGAAGGCATGTCGATCTTTATCGTCAACCTGAAAGATGCCATTGGTCACGGAATGACCGTGCGTCCGATTTTGAACATGGTCAATCACGAAACCAATGAATTGTTTTTTGACAATCTCGAAATCCCCGCCGAAAACCTGATCGGCGAAGAAGGCAAAGGTTTTCGCTACATTCTCGATGGACTGAACGCCGAGCGTGCACTGATCGCTGCAGAATGTATTGGCGATGGTTACTGGTTTATTGATCGCGTCTCGGCCTACGTCAAGGATCGTGTCGTATTCGGTCGTCCAATCGGACAAAACCAGGGTGTGCAATTCCCGATTGCGCGCGCCTACGTCAACGTCGAGGCCGCAAGCCTGATGCGTTACGAAGCCTGCCGTTTGTTTGATGCAAAATTACCTTGCGGCACGCAGGCTAACATGGCCAAGTTACTTGCGGCGGACGCCTCCTGGGAAGCTGCAAATGCCTGCCTTCAGTTTCATGGCGGCTTTGGTTTTGCCTGCGAATATGATGTGGAACGTAAATTCCGTGAAACACGCCTCTATCAGGTTGCACCGATTTCGACCAATCTGATTTTGTCCTACGTTGCCGAGCACGTGCTTGGTCTGCCCCGTTCGTTCTAAAGGAAATTGACATGACAGCCGTCAGAGCTCCAAGCGCTCCCACCGTGTTGCATCCTAGTGCTGATCTGGCACGTTTTGCTTCTGAACTCAAGTATTCGGACATTCCTGAATCGGTGCTCAGCAGATGTGAGGACTTGTTGCTCGATACTCTGGCATCGATTCTTGCAGGTTCGACCGCACGCGCGGTCAAGTCTGTTGCAAAATATGCCGAGCTGATGGGGCCTGCTGATGGCAAGTCAGAAGACTATGTCAATCGCAGACTGACCTCACCTATGTTTGCAGCCATGGTCAATGCGGCATCCGCACACGTCGTCGAACAGGATGATGTGCATAACGGCTCTGTGTTTCATCCCGCCGCAGTGGTATTTCCACCTGCCCTCGCGGTGGCGCAGGCGATTGGTGCGTCAGGTCAGGAGCTCATCACTGCATCGGTCGCAGGCTATGAAGTCGGCATTCGCGTTGGTGAGTTCCTGGGTCGCTCGCATTACAAGATATTCCACACGACTGGAACTGCTGGCACAGTGGCCGCCGCGGTCACTGTTGGACGCCTGCTCAAGCTTGATCCCGAGCAGATGCTGCACGCGATTGGTTCAGCAGGCACACAGGCGGCCGGGCTCTGGGAGTTCCTGCGCGATGCTGCCGACTCCAAACAGCTCCACACGGCCCATGCTGCGTCTGCAGGCCTGACTGCGGCATACCTTGCACAAGATGGATTCACAGGCGCACGTCGCATTCTTGAAGGCTTGCAAGGCATGGCGGCCGGCATGTCAACCGATGCTGACCCTGCAAAGCTGATTGATCGTCTGGGTAGTCGATGGGCACTTGCCGAAACTTCTTTCAAATTTCACGCCTCCTGCCGTCATACGCATCCGGCTGCCGATGCATTGCAGCATGTGATGCGTGCACACGGCCTGAAGGCCTCAGATGTTGAGTCGGTGGTCACGCATGTCCACCAGGGCGCAATTGATGTGCTGGGGCCTGTTGTCGATCCACAAACAGTCCATCAGTCAAAGTTTTCCATGGGAACTGTGCTTGCGCTGATCGCGATTCGTAATTCTGCCGACCTGGCCGGCTTTGACGCTGCGTTGAAAAATCAAGAGGTCGAGGCCTTCCGGGATCGCGTCAGCATGGTGCTGGATGAAGAAGTTGATACGGCCTATCCACAGCGCTGGATTGGTAAAGTGACCGTCACCACAAAAGATGGCCGCATCCTGGCAGGACGCGTCGATGAGCCAAAGGGTGATCCAGGTAACTCTCTTTCGCGTCCCGAAATTGAAGATAAAGCGATGCGTCTGGGAACTTACCTGGGTGCTGCGAATGAAAAACAAGTCAAAGAGCTGATTCAAACAGTGTGGAATATTCGCAAACAAGCATCGCTGGGTCGCTTGTTCAGCGCAAGCTGAAAAAGCGTGCCTGGCACAGTGTGCCAGGCACGTTCATCCTTGGGTGTACTTTTTACTCGCTTCGCGCTACATAAAGTAGCGCGTGACACCGGACTGTCAGGGCTGCCGTGCTGAGCGCTGCATTTCAGTCAGCTCTGCAATTCCGCCTTCTGCCAGAGCCAGCAAATCGTTGAGCTCATTTCGGTCAAAGGTATGGCCTTCAGCAGTTCCCTGCACTTCAACATAACGACCCGCACCCGTCATCACGACATTCATGTCTGCGTCGCAATTTGAGTCTTCCGGATAATCAAGATCCAGCACGGCTCGTCCATCGACCATGCCAACGGACACAGCAGCAACGGAATCCTTAAGAGGTTGTGTCGTAATCAGCCCTTGCCTGAGTAATCCATCCACTGCATCGGCCACTGCAATCCATGCACCGGTAATGCTGGCACAACGTGTACCACCATCGGCCTGCAAGACATCACAATCAATCTGAATCGTTCGCTCACCCAGTGCGGTCATATCCATCACGGCACGCAGACTGCGGCCGATGAGACGCTGGATTTCCTGAGTGCGCCCTGACTGCTTGCCCCGGGCCGCCTCACGATCACTGCGGGTATGGGTCGAACGTGGCAACATCCCGTATTCTGCAGTCACCCAGCCCTGCCCCTTGCCTTTCAGAAAGGGAGGGACTTTTTCAAGTACGCTAGCGGTACACAGGACTTGGGTCTCTCCCATACAAATGAGTACAGAACCCTCGGCATAACGTGTAAATTGACGCTGGATCCTGACGGCTCGCATGGCGTGAAGCGCACGACCTGAAGGGCGAGGAGTCTGGGCTAGGGTAGTAATTGAATTTGACACAGCGCGCTCTCTTAATAACGGAATGGGAAGCAAATATGTTTAGTATGACCGCCAGGCAGCCACGTTCAAGTATACGCAGCAAGCCTTTTGCTGTCTGGTCGATCGCGACCTGTATATTTGCGCCGGGCCTTTTGCCCGCCCAGACAGTACCAGCCACGCTTGCGGCCAGCGCTGGCGTAGCTGTCAACACTGCAGTCTCCCGATATGACAATACGTTTGAGATATTTCAGCCCGTAGTGGCCAGGCGTGGCATGGTTGCAAGCGAACAGCACCTTGCCAGCGCCGCAGGGGCCGACATCCTGCGCCAGGGTGGTAATGCCGTGGATGCCGCAGTTGCGGTTGGTTTTGCCCTGGCAGTGGTGTTACCCAATGCGGGCAACCTCGGCGGTGGTGGATTTATGTTGATCCATGACGCTAAAACCAACAGGAATATTGCACTGGATTTTCGTGAAATTGCGCCTGCACAGGCTACGCGTGATATGTATCTTGGGGCGGATGGTCAAGTGATCCAGGGCAAATCGACTCGCACGCCCTATTCAGTTGGCGTGCCCGGATCGGTGGCAGGTCTGACACAGGCGCTCGCGGAACACGGCACGATGAGCTTGACGCAGGTAATCGCACCCGCCATCAAACTGGCGACAGAGGGATTCAAAGTCAGTCCGGTTCTGGCGGAGCTCTTCAAAATTCAGCGTACCCATCTTGAGCCCTGGAAAGGAACGCGGGAGATTTTCTTTAAGCACATCAATACGCTGCAGACCTGTGCACTGCAAGAGTGCCCCCCTTCAGCCATTCGCACCTATGAATCGGGTGAAGTCCTGATTCAAAAAGATCTGGCCAGCACACTGCAAACTATTGCGCGCGAAGGTGCAAAAGGGTTTTATACAGGCGAGACTGCACAAAGGATTGTGACCGAACTGCAAGGGACGGATCAGCCAATGTCTCTGAAAGACCTTGCCACGTACCAGACAGTCGTTCGCAAGCCCGTTGAAGGCAAATATCGCGGAGTACAGATCCTGTCCATGCCCCCGCCAAGCTCGGGAGGCATTCATCTCATCCAGATGCTCAACCTGCTTGAACGCTACCCGCTCAAAGAATATGGTTCTGGCAGTGCACAAAGTTTGCACCTTATGGCCGAAAGTGCCAGACTCGCATATGCCGACCGGGCGGAGCATCTTGGAGACCCGGGCTTTATAAAAGTTCCACAGCTTGGACTTCTCTCAAAAAAATATGCGGACACGCTCGCCACACGTATAGATCCTGATCGCACCACTCCAAGCAGTCAAGTCAAAGCAGGCACACCTCAGGCATATGAAAGCGAACAGACGACTCACTTTTCTGTGATGGACGAGCTGGGCAACGTCGTGAGTTGCACCTATACACTCAATCTCAGTTTTGGCTCAGGCATTGTTGCGCGCGGCACAGGAGTGCTACTCAATAACGAGATGGATGATTTTTCAGTCAAACCCGGGGTCGCCAATGCATTTGGCTTGGTGGGGGGCGATGCAAATGCCGTCGCTCCGGGCAAGCGGCCGCTCAGCTCAATGACCCCTGTGATTTTACTGCGTGAAGGCAAACCATGGATTGCAACGGGCTCACCTGGCGGCGCCCGGATCATTACTACGGTCTTGCAAAATATAGTCAATATCATTGACTACGATATGAATATTGCCGAGGCCGTATCGATGCCCAGAATGCATCACCAGTGGACACCCGACTTTTTGCGCGTAGAAAAAGGTTTTAGTCCAGACACGCTGAGATTGCTTGAGGCAAAGGGACACACTGTAAAAGTCATGCCTACAATGGGTCGCGAACAAACGGTCCAGCGCGAAGGTAAACTTTTTTTTGGCGCATCGGATCCGCGTAATCCCGATGGTGAATCCATCGGCATCGATTAAATACCTTTATTGAAAATCAAAGAGTTACATATGACAGCAAGCATGACAGCATTTGGTAATGGCAAAGTCACCGGTGACTTTGGTACGGTGAGTATTGAACTTAAAAGTGTCAATAGTCGCTACCTTGATGTTCAGTTCAGAATGCCCGATGAGCTCAGACTTGCTGAACAACCCATCCGTGAAAAACTCTCTCACTGCCTGTCACGCGGCAAAGTTGAAATCAGGGCAAGCTTTGCACGTCAGCAGGCCGCGAGCGAACAACGTCTGGGTGAGTCTGCACTTAGACGCATCGTTCAGCAGCTTGCTGCTGCCAGACAAATCCTGCCAGAGACCCAGGCACCAGGCCTGACTGAAATACTGAGCTGGTCAGACCAGCAGAACACAAGTATAGATCCTGAAGTCTGGGCACAGGCTTGTCTGGCCGCACTCACGCCAGCACTGGAACAACTGCTGGAGGGTCGTCTGCGCGAGGGTGCGCGCCTGAGTCAGACCATGCTTGATACCGCAACACAGGTGCACGAGATTGTCAGTCTGGTCGAAACGCACATGCCCATACTGTTGCAGGCACAGCGCGAAAAACTTGCCCTCAAACTGAAAGAGACGATTCAGAATGCTTTTCCTGGTGGCTTTGCGCATATCTCCGGGCCAGAACTCTCTGAACGTATTGCAAGTGAATCCAGCCTGTTTGCCCTGCGCATTGATGTGGCTGAAGAACTCGCCCGATTAAAGTCCCACTTGACGGAACTTGAGTTTTTGCTTTCAGATAAAAAAACGCCTTCAGGCAAACACGCATCTGGTAAAAACACTGGCAGCACAGGCAAACGGCTCGACTTTCTTTTTCAGGAGATGAATCGTGAAGCGAACACCCTGGGTTCAAAAGCGGGTAGCCTGGACATGACGCGTGCAGCGATGGACTTAAAACTCCTGATCGAGCAAATGCGTGAACAGGCCATGAATATCGAGTAACACATCAGTGATCAGGCAATCAGACTAATAACAGGAGACAAACCAATGTGGGAAGAAAGTCAACGCTATCCCGATCCGCGCGTCATATCGCTCGATCCATCTTTTGATCAGTACCGTCTTGCGCTGGCCAGTGTTGAACGCATCACAACCGGTTACCGCTGGACCGAAGGCCCGGTTTGGTTTGGAGATGGTCGTTATCTGCTGTTCAGTGACATTCCAAACAACCGGATCATGAAATGGGAAGAGGAAACAGGCGTTGTCAGCGTGTTTCGCAAACCCTCGAACTATGCCAATGGTCATACCCGGGATCGTCAGGGGCGTCTGGTTTCGTGCGAGCATGGCCGTCGCGTGACCCGCACAGAATACGATGGCTCAATCACGGTACTGATGGATCAGTTTCAGGGAAAGCCACTGAACGCGCCCAACGATCTGGTGGTGAAGTCTGACGGCTCAATCTGGTTTACAGACCCGCCTTTTGGCATCTTGGGTAATTATGAGGGTACCAAATCACCTGTTGAACTGCCCCACTCCGTCTACCGGATCGATGGCGAAACAGGCGCTTCGAGCCTGATCACGGATCGGCTTAAGGGACCCAATGGCTTATGCTTTTCACCAGACGAAAGTCTGTTGTACGTCATTGAATCAAGAGGCACCCCCAACCGACTCATCCATGTTTATGATGTTGTGGATCATGGGCGCAGTGTTGCGAATGGGCGAGTGTTTCTGGACGCAGGTGCTGGCACGATCGACGGTATGCGTGCAGATATAGATGGCAATCTATGGTGCGGCTGGGGAATGGGCACGGCTGAACTCGATGGCGTGATGGTGATCTCGCCAGGAGGCAAATTGATCGGACGCATCGCACTCCCTGAGCGCTGCGCCAACCTGTGTTTTGGCGGACGGATGCGCAACAGGCTGTTCATGGCCTCATCGCATTCCGTGTATTCACTCTATGTCAACACACAGGGTGCACCAGGCGGCTAAATAGAAAGGTTAGCCACGCAGAATTTTGGCTGCATTCAAAAAGTCATGCAACAGAGGCGTGTCATCAATCACACCATGTGAGGGATGATGCAACTCTGGGTGCCATTGAACAGCCGCTACGTAGACCGGGCCAGTATGCCTGATCGCCTCGACGATGCCGTCTTCGGGGCAGCGTGCCTCAACGATAAAGTTTGGCGCGAGCTCTTTTACACTCTGATGGTGGATACTGTTGATCTGCCTGGAGCTCGAGTCTCGCAGTAGTTCGTCCATACGAGTGCCAGGAACGATATCGATCGCATGCAGGTTGCGTTCATAAAGTTCCCTGTCCTGATGCGCGCGCGTCTCTGGGCTCTGCGAAACGATGTCCTGATAAAGGCTTCCACCAAATGCAACATTAATCAGCTGCAGCCCCCTGCAAACACCAAACACCGGCTTGCCAGCAGCGTAAAAAGCACGGACCAGATCAAGTTCGTAGGTATCGCGCAAGGCATCACCATTCCATTCCGGCTTCAATGCTGTTTCACCGTAGTGACCGGGCCAGATATCTGCACCACCGTGCAACACGAGTCCATCGAGTTGCCGTGCATAATGCGCGCATGTTATGTCGCCACGAGCAGTCTCTCCGTACGGGGAGGGAATCAAAACGGGCAAGGCACCCGCAGCCATGATCCAGTGGGCCGTGGACTGTTCAATGAAATGCAGGGTCTTGGACGGCGCGGGTTTGCGTGCCGAATCAGGATGCATCAGGCAAACGCTGATGCCAATCAACAGACGGTCTTGCATAAAAGCATCCAATCCTTTAAAAATCTGTCAAGATCACGCATTGCGACAATCATAGATAACTTGTCTGGTACATGCAATCGCACAAGCGACAAGAAACTTTCAAAGGTATATTTAACAATGTCAGACCGATCTGATGCCAGCCCAATGAATATTCAGGATACCGTAGGCGCCTGGGTGCCACATGGCAAATTCACACTCCCTGCTACAGCGACAGGACCACTGACCGGTCTGAGCTTTGCCGTAAAAGATCTCTACCATATTGCAGGCCATCCGACAGGTGCTGGCAACCCGACCTGGCTTGCCACGCACGACATTCCAGCCTCAACCAGCCCGCTTGTCGACCAGCTGCGTGCAGCCGGTGCTTCGGTTGCAGGCAAAGTTATCACTGACGAACTTGCCTATAGTCTGAATGGCGACAATATGCACTACGGCACACCCGTCAACGTGAACGCTCCCGGGCGCGTCACCGGAGGCTCGTCAAGTGGATCCGCTGCAGCAGTTGCTGCCAAGCTCTGTGATTTTGCACTGGGCACGGATACGGGGGGCTCGATTCGCGTGCCTGCGAGTTACTGTGGGGTCTGGGGATTACGCACGACACATGATCTGTTATCCAGAGAGCAGGTGGTTCCACTGCATACATCTTTTGACACGATGGGATGGCTGGCGCACGACCCTCAGACCTTTTTACGGGTCGCAGAAGTCTTGCTGCCGGCTACTCCATTCCAGCCACGTCGGATATTGAAGTCGCGTGCGATCTGGGATCTTGCAACAACAGATTTCACCATTGCACTCAATGATGTCCTGAAAAAAGCAGAATCCATTCTTCACTCATCTGCACAAGAAATTTCACTGACGGGTCCGGACGAAACCTTTGAACAGTGGCGTCAGGCCTATGTTGCGCATGGCGCCTACGAAGCCTGGCAGCTGCATGGCGACTGGATCCAGGCACATCAACCCACATTTTCTGCACCCATTGCAGGACGCTGGCTGGCAGCGCAACGCATCAGTAGCGCCGAGGCAAGCATTGCCATCCAAAATACAAAAAGAATCCGCCAGCAGATCCGTGATGCACTTGGACAAGATGGGATCATGATATTGCCTTCGGCTGCGGGCACAGCGCCGATATTGCAAGCCACCGGCGCAGATGTCGATGCACTCAGAATGCGGACCATGCACATCACATGCATTGCAGGGATCGCGGGTATCTGTCAGGTCAACATTCCCTACAGAAATGCCGAGGGGCTACCTGTAGGAGTATCCATCATGGGTCCCGCAGGCAGCGACCTGGCGATCATCCGGCTCGCGACGGAAATCGCCAGCCTCGCTTAACTGTTCACACTCAGCCGCGACCGACAAAGGGCATGTTGGTCGCCATGATGGTCATGAACTGGACGTTGGTCTCTAGCGGAAAGCCGACAATTTGCACTACGGCCTGGGCCACATGATTGACATCCATGCGTGGCTCGACACGCGTTGTACCGTCAGGCTGGAGCACACCTTTTGTCATGCGGTCCGTCATCTCCGTTGCAGCATTGCCAATATCAATCTGCGTGCAGGCAATGTTGTAACGACGGGTATCCAGAGCGATTGATTTGGTCAGGCCCGTGACCGCGTGTTTGGTTGCGGTATAGCCAATCGAAAAAGGTCGCGGTGCATGTGCTGAAATCGAACCGTTATTGATAATCCGGCCACCCTGCGGCGTTTGCGCCTTCATGATACGGATCGCGCCTTGTGCGCACAGAAACATTCCGGTCAAATTAATATTGACAATATCCTTCCACACATCAACCGGCAGATCTTCAATTGGGACAGGTGGGCCACCGCGTCCAGCATTATTGAATAGCACGTCCAATCGGCCCCAGCGGCGTGTAATCTCTGCATAGAGGGCATTGACGGACACTTCGTCACTGACATCGGTAGCAATGGGATGCAAGCGATCAGAGAGTGCGCCCCCCATTGATTTGGTTTCTTCAAGCTTGTCGGCGCGGCGCCCAGCCAGTGCGACTTGATAACCTGCAGCAGCCAGCGCAAGTGAAACAGCACGTCCGATACCCGAACCTGCTCCTGTGACGACTGCAACTTTTAAATCTGACATATCGAATCCTCTTTGTCTTTTAGTTTTATGGTGAGTATTGGTCGTGCAAAACAGCATTGAAATTTTATAGCTGTTTGCCAGTGCCCAGTTCTACTGGAGCATCTGGCTGGGCGCTCCATTCGCTCCAGGAGCCGCCGTAGAGTGCTGCACCTGGCAACCCTGCTATTTGCATGGATAACAGCAAGTGGCAGGCTGCAATGCCAGAGCCACAACTGGCAACGATTTGATGGGCTGGACGATTACCAAGAATTTTAGAAAACTCTGCCTGCAGAGTAGCCGCATCTTTAAATGTGCCATCTGCCTGGAGGTTGCTGGGAGTCGGACGACTCATCGAACCCGGGATGTGTCCAGCCCTGGGATCCAGGGTCTCGTTCAGACCCTGAAACCGGTCAAAGGGTCTTGCGTCAACAATGAGCCGCTCAGGGTGACTCAGGCCGGCACGCACTTCTGCCATGCTCAGGGACGTTGTCAAGGTTTCTTTGCGTTTGAAGTTACCAGCAGGTCTCGCATCAGGCACCACATCGGTCACTTCATAACCGGCGCGTATCCAAGCATTGAGCCCCCCGTCAAGGACCATAACTTTTGCATGTCCCACCCAGCGCGCCAGCCACCAGAGCCGGGCTGCATATTGCCCACCGGTATTGTCGTAAGCCACGATGGTGGTGTCCTCATTGACACCTAGCTTTGCAAGAGTCTGGGCAAAGGTCTCAATATCAGGCAAAGGATGACGTCCATTGGATCCTGATTTCGGTGCGCTGAGCTGCTGATCAACACTGACAAAGACTGCAGCCGGAATATGTGATTCGCGATACACACGCAAACCGAGTTCAGTATCAACCAGATCGTGTCGGCAGTCGCAAATCAGCAATCGCGATCCGGCGCTCGAGACCAGATCATGGAGAGCCTTTGCAGTAATCAATGGGGAAGCGGGCATGAGATTATTCCTATCAAAAGGATGAGTCGGTCAAGTGCAAGACACATGGTAAATGCTATGCTTCAAAGTCTACCAATAAACAACTTCAATATTGTCCCCCATGTCACAGGCCGCAGGAAATGTTTTTATGATTTCAGCCCCAAGCGGGGCTGGAAAATCCAGTCTGGTCAGTGCCTTGCTCATACAAGAACCTGCCATCGGGTTATCGGTATCATGTACCACGCGCGCTGCCAGGCCAGGCGAAACAGACGGGGAGCAATACCGTTTTGTCAGCCAGGATCAATTCGAGGCACTTAAAGCCCAGGATCAACTGCTTGAATGGGCGCAGGTTCACGGCAACTATTATGGTACGCCGCGCGACCGTATAGACGAGGCACTCGAGGCAGGCAAGGACATCATTCTTGAAATTGACTGGCAAGGTGCGCGCCAGGTCAGACGCCTCTTTCCTCAGGCAATCAGCATTTTTATTTTGCCACCTTCGATTGCTGCACTGCAAGATCGCCTGCAACAACGCGGGCAAGATCCTGAAGATGTGATTACGCGACGAATCGGAGCCGCGAGCGAAGAAATCTCTCACGCGCCAGAATTTGAATATGTTATTATTAATCAAGAGTTTAGCGTAGCTTTAGCTGAGCTTGCACAAATCGTGCATACTGCGCGCTTTCGCTACTCCAGCCAGTGCGCCAGGCATCAGGCACTTTTTGCATCATTTGGCTTAACCGCCTAGTTCATTTACATACAGGATCACCATGGCTCGCATTACTGTTGACGATTGTCTCGAAAGAATCCCAAACCGTTTCAAAATGACGCTCGCAGCAACCTATCGCGCACGTGAACTGGCCCAGGGCCATGCAGCACGTGTAGAAAGTAAAGACAAGCCAACAGTGACGGCTTTGCGTGAAATCTCTGCCGGCGTGACTGGTATCGAGATGCTGCGCAAGGTTCCAACCTGATCGGCTGATTTTTTATGGCCTTCCCCGGATTACGTTCTGCGTCTTCCGGGTTGATTGCAGCCTTAAAAGCCAGCTCCCGATTCACCAGAAAATCCCTACATATGAGCAGCCCCGGTGCCGTTCCGGGTATTGCCAAACCCGTCGAAACAGAAATTGAGCCGCCCATTGCAACCATGGCGCGGCTTCAGTCCGTGCTCGACACCTACCTGATCCCTAAAGATGTCGCACTTATCAAAGAAGCCTACCGCTTTTCTGATCAGGCCCACCTTGGCCAGTTTCGTACGAGCGGCTCACCATACATTACGCATCCTATTGCCGTAGCCGAAATATGTGCGGGCTGGAAGCTCGATGCCGATGCCTTGTGTGCGGCACTGCTTCACGACGTCATGGAAGACCAGGGAATCACCAAGCAGGAATTGCTTGAGCGGTTTGGCAATGACGTAGCCGACATGGTGGATGGTCTGTCAAAGCTTGACCGGCTGGATTTTGCAACCAAAGCACAGCAACAAGCTGAAAGTTTTCGCAAAATGTTGCTGGCAATGGCGCGCGATATTCGTGTCATTCTGATCAAGCTCGCTGATCGGCTGCACAACATGCGTACCCTTGATGCCGTCAACCCTGAAAAGCGCCGCCGCGTTGCCCGGGAAACGCTTGAGATTTATGCTCCAATCGCCTACCGACTAGGCTTGAATGCGCTCTATCGTGAGCTGCAGGATCTTTGCTTCGAGGCCATTCATCCCAACCGACATCGTGTGCTCGAAAAAGCAGTACTGGCCGCGCGTGGTAACCGACGCGAAGTCCTGACAAGAATTGATGAAGCTGTGCGACAGGCATTGCCGGCAGCAGGGATTGAGGCCGAGATTTCGGGACGCGAAAAAACCCTCTATGGCATTTACCATAAGATGGTTGAACAGAAAAAATCATTCACAAACGTACTGGATATTTACGGTTTCAGAATCATCGTGCATACCCTGCCCGAGTGCTATATGGCGATGGGAATCGTGCATCAGCTATATCGGCCCATACCAGGCAAATTCAAAGACTACATCGCAATACCCAAAATCAACGGCTATCAGTCCTTGCACACGACGCTGGTCGGCCCCTTTGGCACGCCGATTGAATTTCAGTTCCGCACACATGATATGCACCAGGTTGCCGAAGAAGGCGTCGCTGCGCACTGGCTGTACAAGACAGACAACGCTTCCCTGCATGAAATCCAGACCCGGACCAGTCAGTCGCTGCAATCCCTGCTGGACATCCAGCAACAAACAGGCGACTCGGGTGAGTTCCTTGAGCACATCAAAGTCGATTTGTTTCCCGATGCAGTATATGTCTTTACCCCCAAGGGCAAGATCGTTTCGCTGCCACGTGGTGCAACCCCCATCGATTTTGCCTATTCCATTCATACCGATGTCGGCAACCATGTGAGTGCCTGCAAGATCAATGGTGAGAGCGTGGCCTTGCGCCGTGAACTTTCCAGTGGCGATACTGTTGCCATCGTGACCTCACCGGATTCACAACCGAGCGCGCAGTGGCTGAACTATGCCAGGACGGGCCGGGCACGCTCTGAGATTCGGCATTATTTGCGTACCGTCCAATTTGATGAATCTGTCGCTTTTGGTGAGCGCATGCTTGAGCATGCACTGCGAGAACTGAAACTCGATCTGCCTCTGGCAGACGATCCTGTCTGGGAAAAACTGGTGCGCTCCAGTGGTGGCACCTCACGCGACGAAATTCTTTCAGACATTGGTCTGGGCAAACGTCTGGCAGCCGTTGTCGCCAGACGTTTCAGCCCTGAGCATCCACTCGTGGCAATGACCGCCGCAGCAGATGAGGCACTTGATGCGGCACGATTTGTGCCAATCACGATTCATGGCAACGAGGGTCAGGCGGTCCAGCTGGCTCCTTGTTGCGGCCCCCTGCCGGGCGACCAGATCATTGCGGGCATCCGCATTGGACACGGTCTCGTCGTACATACAGCAGACTGCCCTGTCGCGTTGCGTGCTCGCGCAAAAGAGCCCGAACGCTGGGTTGATATTGCCTGGGATGCCGAGACGGCCAAACACTTTTCAGCCAGAATCGATATCATGGCCAACAACGAACGCGGTGTGCTGAGCCGCATCGCTGCCGAAGTTGCCCAGGCAGATTCCAACATCGTTCACGTCACCATGACCGATGATGCGATGGCAGCGATGGTACTGAATCTCACCGTACAGGTCGATAGCCGCAAGCACCTTGCACAAGTCTTTCGTTTGATCAGACGTGTGCCACAGGTGCAAAAAATCATCCGTGTCAAAGGCTAAAGGGGAGATCCCCAGCCACCGCCTCCTGGCGTTTCGACCACGAAGACATCGCCTGCATTGACTTGCGTCTGATCCTGCGGACCAAGCGCCTGCACGGTGCCATCCTGGCGCTCGACATAGTTCGACCCCATGCAGGCGGGCGCCCCTCCAGCCAGACCAAACGGTGCATGCAAACGATTGTTCGAAAGGATCGCAGCTGTCATGGTTTCGAGAAACCTGATCCGCCTGATACCGCCGTCACCGCCGTGCCAGCGCCCGACTCCGCCAGAGCCTGACTTGATCGCAAAGGACTCCAGTCGTACAGGAAACCGAAGCTCAAGGACTTCGGGATCGGTGAGCCTGGAGTTCGTCATATGAGCCTGGACAACGGACGTTCCTTCAAAGCCTCCTGCTTCATCAACAGGCAAACCCAGCTTCAGTGGCCCAGCTCCTGTTCCACCAGCAATTGTTTCGTAGTATTGATGTGACGCATTGCCGAAGGTGAAGTTATTCATCGTGCCCTGGCTGGAGGCAAGCACCCCGAGTGCTCCATATAAGGCATTCACAATGCACATGGACGTTTCTACATTTCCGGCCACAACTGCTGCGGGGAAATGTGGTTTGAGCATGCACCCATCGGGAATGATGATGTCAATCGGCTTCAAACAGCCAGCATTCAGAGGAATGTCATCATCAACGAGTGTTCTGAACACATACAACACCGCAGCAACCGTAATGGCTGCAGGAGCATTAAAGTTATTCGGTAATTGAGGTGACGTACCAGTAAAATCAACCGTCGCGCGCCTACCGACATGATCCACCCGAATGGCAACCTGGATGACCGCGCCATTATCCAGCGTATAGGTAAAGTCACCATCGGTGAGAACACCCAGAATACGTCGGACAGATTCTTCGGCATTGTTTTGAACATGTTGCATATAGGCCTGAACAACCTCCAGCCCAAAATGCTGGCACATGTTTAACAACTCCTGCACCCCCTTTTCATTGGCCGCAATCTGAGCACGCATATCTGCAAGATTCTGATCAGGGTTGCGGGCGGGCCAGGTACCCGAGGTCAAAATTGCACGCGCTTCGTGTTCATTGAAACGTCCTGCGCTCACAAGCTTGAAGTTTGTAAACAGCACACCCTCATCGTGAACTGTTTTTGAATGCGGAGGCATTGAGCCAGGTGTGATGCCTCCTATATCAGCATGATGACCACGCGAGCCAACAAAAAACAACAAGGACTGACCTGCAGCATCAAATACGGGCGAGATCACAGTCACATCAGGCAAATGTGTACCGCCGTGGTATGGATCATTGACGACATAGGCGTCGCCCGGTGACATGCGCCCTGCATTTGCCAGCATGACAGTGCGAATCGACTCGCTCATTGAGCCAAGATGGACAGGCATGTGAGGGGCATTCGCAATCAGTTGACCTTGCGCATCAAAGATCGCACAAGAAAAATCCAGACGCTCTTTTATGTTGACAGAGTAGGCAGTATTTTGTAATCGATAGCCCATCTGTTCGGCAATCGACATGAATAAATTATTAAAAATCTCCAGCATGACCGGATCTGCAGCAGTACCGATGACTTGCCTGGAGGCAAGTCGTTCGACGCGATGCATCACGATGTGATTCAACGCTGTCACGGTAGACTGCCAGCCAGATTCAATGACGGTCGTCTGGTTCGGCTCGGCAATAATTGCCGGACCGCTGATCACATCGCCGGGAACCAAGTCCTCTCGCACATACAGCGGTGCGTGATGCCACCTCCCCGCGCTATACATCTGTCGCAGGCAGGTGGGATGCAATGGAGCCGTTCTGATTGCCGTGCCCGGTGTTTCATGGATCTGGGCACCACCACCAAATGCCTGAACGGATACTGTTTCGACAATCAGTGCGCGATCAGGCATTAAAAAAGAATATCGCTTGCGATACGTTTGCTCAAAATCCTGGATCATTTGATCTATCGTGCCAAGATTGACTTCAATTGCGCTGTCAGTCCCCTGATACTTTAAATGGACGTGTTCGATCACATGCACAGCACCTGCATCGACTTGCTGTGCAAGGAGTTCGTGCCGTGCATCTGCGGACAACCCGTGCAACGTCTCAGTCAGCTCTGACAGCAGCGAACAAGTCAGAGTTTGTTCAACGGTCTGCTGACGATGAGCCGACAAATCCGCCAATCCCATTCCATACGCCGACAATACACCGCCCAGCGGATGTGCATAGATGGCAGACATTCCGAGCGCATCAGCCACCAGACAGGCATGCTGCCCCCCTGCTCCACCAAATACAGTCAGGGTGTACTGTGTCACGTCGTGGCCACGCTGCACCGAAATACGTTTGATCGCCTCGGCCATATTGCCCACTGCAATCTGAAGAAAGCCTTCTGCAAGATGTTCGGGTGACATGGGCTGAGCAGTCTGCAAAGCAATCTGGGCAGCCAGCGCATTAAATTGCAAAAGCACCGTGTCACGATCAAGCGATTGATTCGCCTCACGACCAAAGACAGCGGGAAAATAATCTGGCTGAATTTTGCCCAGCATGACGTTGCAATCTGTCACAGCCAGGGGACCGCCACGCCGATAACACGCAGGCCCGGGATTCGCCCCGGCAGAATCAGGACCCACGCGCAATCTGGATCCATCAAAATGAAGAATGGAGCCCCCACCAGCGGCCACGGTATGTATGCTCATCATCGGAGCGCGCATCCGAACGCCTGCCACGCGTGTTTCGAACTCACGTTCAAATTCACCAGCATAATGAGAGACATCAGTTGATGTCCCACCCATATCAAAACCGATCACCCGCTTGAAGCCCGCCCTCTCACTGGTACGCGCCATGCCTACGATGCCACCGGCTGGTCCCGAAAGAATCGCATCTTTACCGCGGAACCGATAGGCATCTGTCAGTCCTCCACTCGACTGCATGAACATGATCCGCACGCCTGGCAGTTCTGATGCAACCTGAGTGACATAGCGCAGCAATATCGGAGAAAGATAGGCATCCACCACCGTTGTATCGCCACGAGAAACAAACTTGATCAGCGGACTGACCTGGTGTGAGATCGAGATCTGTGTAAAACCAATGGCTTGTGCGATCGCTGCAGCGGCAAGTTCGTGCACGCCATTGCGCCAGGCATGCATGAATACAATCGCAACACTCCTTAGCCCACTTGCATAGGCTGCACGCATGTCCGTGCAAAGTTGTGTTTCTTCAAGTGCCGTTACAACATCACCAGCAGCATCCAGACGCTCAGCGGCTTCTATCACCTGGCTGTACAACATCTCCGGCAAAATAATTGCGCGATCAAATAATCTGGGACGGTTTTGATAGGCAATGCGCAAGGCATCACGGAAACCTTGAGTGGTAACAAGCAAGGTGGGCTCACCTTTGCGTTCGAGCAACGCATTGGTGGCAACTGTTGTTCCCATTTTGACAGAGTCGATCTGGTGAGCCGGGATTGGTTCAGCCGGCGCGACACCCAATAACTGCCGAATTCCTGCGACCGCAGCGTCCCGATACTGTTCGGGATTTTCAGAAAGCATTTTTGCGGTGTGCAGAGAGCCATCTGGCGCCTGACCCACGATATCGGTAAACGTACCGCCACGATCCACCCAAAACTGCCATGCTGCCTGCTGATTCATCGTGTCACTCTGTTAAAGGTTCAGAGATCATTCTAAGTCAGCCCTGCCAGTTCAAGTCTGTGCAGCCAGGTTTATTTTTTAAGTGTGATGTTCAATGCCTGGCCGATGCTCCGGTTAAATTCTGCAACGCACAGGGCAGAGCAACGACTCGCCCACTTTGGCGCCACTTTTTGAACGCCGAGTCGTTTGACGACCGAAATATCAGAGGCTGTCGGACGGATCAATACCATCTTGCCTTTTGGATTGAGTGTGCAGGAGCGATTGCCGGTCATGCAGTCATAGGCCAGCTGAGTCTGGACGTCTGAAAAAGTCCATAACTGCGTGGTAAGGTCCTCGATATTTTTTTGTAAAAAGGTCTGTACTTTTGGATCAAGCTGATCCCAGGCTTTTTGGTTCACCGCATGAACCTCTTGATTCCAACCCAGCGGCAATGCGTAGATATAAGTCGCAGCCGTATACCATTTTGCCTGGTAGGCAGTCATGGGGACTGCCACGGCGCAGGCAATCTTTTTCTTTTTAAAGGCATCCAGAATATCGCTCGATGCAACTGTCGTGCTCTTGGCACCCAGTGCATCCATCAGGTCTGCCTGAGATCGCGTCACTGTGCGAACCGTTTTGCCTCGCAGGTCATTTAAGCCACGGACAGGTACGTTACAAAACAATACTTGAGGTGCAAAAGGAGAAACAGCTAACAGCTTGATTTGCTGATTCGCAGCGAGCGTGCCTGCCAGTACAGGAGTAAAGGCCTTGACTACAGCCTTGGCAGACTTCACATCGGGCGTCATTCCCGCCAGATCGATTGCTTCGTAAAGTGGTGTGTCGGATGCAGAATACGACAATGGCACGACACCAAACTCAACCACCCCCTGCTTCATCAGCCGGAACAACTCCTGGCCTTTGAGTCCCATTTCATCAAAAGGACTAATCTCGGCAGTGACCTGACCCGCTGATTTTTCGGGGATCGTTTTGAGCCAGAATGGTTGCTCAACATCTTTATAGGCTGCGCGACTGCTGAGGCCTCCGATCACCTTGACTTGCGTTGCGGGCAAATCTTGCGCGGCAACAGGTACAGCACAACATGCCATCACGCACAGTGTGATGTTCTTAAACCAGTTCATACGTTCAGTCCGGGACATTTCCATGCGGCTATTCTACCAATCCGGGCACCATACTCAATGAAAATAACAGCGTTATGATCGTGATACTCAGATCAAGGAAGAATTTGCATGCCAAGGGTTGCCTCCAGCAGTCGAAACAGCGAAAGGCATTTACCCGCCTCCAGACCAATGTTAGGCATTTTGTTTTTACTGGCATCGGTTTTCTCACTATCGGCCCTTGATGCCAGCGGAAAGTGGGTCATGGCGGCTGGGGTTCCGTTATTCGTATTCTGCTGGTTCCGCTACCTGTCACACTTTGTCCTGATGACAGGTTATGCAGTGCCCGTCCGGGGCTGGAAAATCTTTAAAAGCCATCAGCCACGGCTCCAGTTGCTCAGAGCGTGTGCGATGCTCTGTGCGACCTTGTCTTTTTTTACGACCCTGAGCTATTTGCATCAAGCCGAAGCCACTGCAATCATCTTTATCTCCCCACTGCTGATGCTTTCTGTCGCCCCCTGGTTGCTGAAAGAAGCGCCACAACGGTCACGCTGGATCGCCGCTGGCATCGGGCTCATCGGCATCATGATCGTCGTGCGACCAGACGCAGGCTTGCATCCGCTTGGGGTTGCTGCAGGTTTGCTGACTGCCTGCCTCTTTGCCACGCAGCATCTGGCTACAAGACTGGTCGCACGCGATGATGCATTCACGACAGGGCTCTGGAGCAGCGGGTTCGGGATGATCAGCCTCGGAATGCTGATGCCATTTTTACTGCCCCTCGCATGGCCTGACATGCGCGACATGCCAGTTATTTACTGGATCGTGATGCTGTCGACTGGAGTGACCGGAGGCATGGGGCATCTATTACAAACTGTGGCATACCGCCAGGCACCCGCTTCAGTCCTTGCTCCATTTATTTATTTGCAAATGCTCAGCGCAGTCAGCATTGGCTGGCTGATCTGGGATCACTTCCCTGACCGCGTGACCTGGCTGGGCATTGCAATCATTTGTGGGAGTGGCATAGTCAACAGTATCGTCGAATGGAGACGGGCAATTTCAATGCGCTCGATCAGCGCACAAGTTCACCGGACTTCAACTCAATCTGGCGTGAACACTGGGCCGCGAGCTTCAGATCGTGCGTGACAAGAATCAGCGTCGTTGCAAACTCACGATACAGACTGAACATCAGATCAATAATGCGTGCACCCGTGACTTCGTCCAGACTCCCGGTCGGTTCGTCTGCAAACAGTAAAGCGGGGCGTTGAACAAACGCACGCGCCAGAGACACGCGTTGTTGCTCGCCACCTGACAAGGTGGCAGGGTAATGGTTTAAACGGTGCGAGAGACCTACCTGCTCAAGCATGGCCTGGGCAGGATGACGTGCATCCAGACCTGCAAGCTCCAGGGGCAGCATTACGTTCTCCAGTGCAGTCAGGTTTGGCAGCAAATGAAAGGACTGAAAAACGAAGCCCACACTTTTTGCACGAAATGCAGCCCTGCCATCCTCATTCATCGCAAATAAATCCTGACCCAGCAACTTGACTGTGCCATGTGTAGGCGTGTCAAGACCCGCCAGCAAACCAAGCAAAGTGGACTTGCCCGAACCGGAAGCACCAGTAATCGCAACGGACTCGCCCGGAGCGACGGTAAAATCAAGATTATTCAGTATCGTTAGCTGACCTGTTGCATCTGCAACCTGTTTGCTCAGTTCGTGAACTTCTATGGCATTGATACCAGGCATGTATACATTCTCTCGTTATCGTCGTAATCTGATCGCAAGTGCGAGCCTGGGTTGCATACTTTCGCAATCAAGTCAGGCAGCTCAGCCTCAGCAAACCGCTCCAGTTAAACGTATTCTAGTCGTTGGAGACAGTCTTGCTGCAGAATATGGCCTGCGTCGTCATTCCGGCTGGGTATGGTTGCTCCAGCAGGAACTTGTAAAAACATACCCAGACAGTGAAATCATCAATGCGAGCATCAGTGGTGACACCACCAGTGGCGGTCGTGCGCGCCTGGGTCCGCTACTTGCCAGAGAACATCCCGGGATAGTGATTATTGAACTTGGAGCCAACGATGCGCTGCGCGGATTGCCTTTAGCGATGAGCCAGGAAAACCTGAATGCCATGATCCAGGAATCTCAGCGTGCCGGCGCAAAAGTACTCGTGGCAGGCATGCAGATTCCTCCTAATTACGGACGGGAATATGCAGACGCTTTTAAACGAATGTTTCAGGAAATTGCCCAGAAAAACAAGGCAGTCCTGGTGCCCTTCCTGCTCGAGGGCATTGCAGACAATCGGGCATTATTTCAGGCAGATGGCATCCACCCTAACGAATCCGCACAAGCCACAATCATGCAAAATGTGCTGAATCCGCTATTAACAATGATTAAAGCTTAGCTGCGTCCAGATCACCGGTGATCAGCTTGGCTGCATCAGGCAGCATTTTGACCTGATACTGCGTGCGCAAGACTTTCAGGGCAGCCTGTTCTTCTGCAGCACCCCAGGCCTGGGACAGTTGGGCCTGGAGCTGGGCGATTTGTCCGGCATCGGGTGCAGGACCTGGCTCAACTTTAGACAATTGAAGGATTGCGTATCCATCGGGTCCATTGACCCCAACAAATACAGGCAAGTTCTTGTCCGTGATCGACATTGCAGCTTCTAGTTGCTCACGTGTCAGGGACTGTGCATTTTGACGTGTCACAACCTGCGTCGCATCGAATCCCTTGATATCGGGCTTGGCTGCCTTTTTAAGGTCCTCAAGCTGTTTGACACCCGCAGCCTGTGCCGCTGCCAATGCACGCTCATTGGTCACAATCGTGCGAATACGCGCGCTCACCTGATCAAGCGGCGGGACGTGGGCGGGATGAACGGCAGCCACGCGTAGCGCAACAATCGTATCGGAGGCCAGTTCAATCGCACCCGAATTGAGCTTGTCTTTGAGTACCTCAGATGAAAAGGCCATCTGACGCACTTTGGGTTGTCCAAGAATCGTTTGTTCTGATTCTGAGGCAGCAGGTGCGTCCAGGCGCTGATCAGCATTGAGCAGACCGTCGCGTGTCAGACCATGACCGTGGACAATGGCTAAGCCCAAAGCGTCTGACACCGGTTTCAGACTGTCGCGCTGATCATAAATCAAGCTGGTCAGTTTGCTGGCCATCGTTGCAAAGCGTTCTGCAGCAAGCTGCTTGCGAATCTCTGAAGCGATATCTTCCTTGACCTCGGCAAGTGGTTTGACGGAGGCTGGCTGCACATCGGTAATTAAAAGGACATGCGCCCCAAACGGGCTTTCGACCACACCGGAAACGACGCCTTTATCGAGCTTGAAGATTGCATCTTCAACCTGAGGTACCAGCATGTTTTTACTGATCCAGCCCAGATCTCCCCCCTGACTGGCGGAACCCGTGTCCTGCGAAAGCTCTTTGGCAAGTTCAGCAAATTGCTTGGGATCGGCAGCAGCACGCTTAGCGATGTCTTCGGCTTTGGCACGCGCCTGAGCCTTGGCGGCCTCATCTGCACCAGCGGGAATTTCAATCAGGATATGGCTGACGCGACGGCGCTCGGGCTGACCATAACGCGCCTGATTCTGTTTATAGAAGCTTTCGATATCTGCATCAGTAATCTTGATATCTTTAGAAGCTGCGGCCTCATCGAGCAGGACGTAATCGACATCCAGATTTTCAGGAATCAGTAATCGTGACTGGTTAGCGTCATACCAGGCCTTGATATCCGCATCCGAAACCTTGATGTCTTTTGTAAAGTTATCAGGTGCAAACACTTTGCGTGCAACGCTACGTTGCTCAGTTACCAGTGAAAGAATTTTTTGAGCGACTTCGTTTGGTACGCGTGCGGTCAGGCCAATAGGCTGCAGCACCTGTGCCAACGCAAGATCACGCCTCAGGCCTGCTTCAAAAATTGTCGGCGTCATGCCCTGGGCTGCAAGTACCTGGCGATACCGTTCAGACGAAAACTGACCATCTGCCTGGACCGCTGGGATGGAGGCAATCGTGCGGCGCAACATCTCGTCCGAGACCGAGTAACGTCCCTGCGTGGCAGCAATTGCGATGGTGCGCTGGTCAATCAGCGTGTTGAGCAGCTGTTCACGCAACTCGGGCGTATCAAATGCGGCGGCGTCAAACTGCCCACCCAGCGTTGAGCGATACTGATCCAGCTGCGCACGACGTGCACGATTGAATTCCCCAAGCGTGATGGGCTGACCATCGACGGAGGCAAGTTCGGGCTCACTCGACATCAGGCTGGTATAGCCCTGTACGCCAAAGAAAACAAAAGAAGGCAGGATCAGCAAGAGTAAAACAAGCTGCATCAAGCGTTGATGATGACGAATGAAATCAAACATGAATAAGGTGCACACCTGGTTACGAAGCGCGTCAAGTTTACCACTCGGTGCGTTATGCTTGCAGACTTGGGAATTTGGACCTCAGAGCAAGACAATATGCCTATCAAAGATACCTGGCCGTACCCTAAATTCGTAGCTCACCGGGGCGCAGGCAAGATCGCTCCTGAAAACACGCTCAGTGCCATGAGGCTGGCCCGGTCAATGGGATACAGCATGGTCGAATTCGATGTCAAACTGACAAACGACGACGTCCTGATCCTGCTGCACGATAGCAGTCTCGCGCGCACCACAAACGGCTCTGGTCAGGCGGGTGACTATTCGTTTGCCCAGCTGGCACAGCTGGATGCTGGCAGCTGGCTCGGTGAAGCCTACGCTGGGGAGACCATTCCAACACTGAGTGCAATTGCCGCATACACTATCGCCAATTCAATTGCGAGCAACATAGAAATCAAAGCCACTCCTGGTCTGGAAACCCTCACCGGCACACGTGTGGCGCGCCAGGCAAAGCAGGACTGGGCAAACGCTGAGATCCCTCCTTTGCTTTCATCATTTTCCGAGGCTTCGTTGCTCGCCGCCAGGCTCGAAGCGCCAGGTCTGCCGAGAGGCTTTATTAGTGATGAATTACCAGAAAACTGGCTTGAATTAATGAATCGTCTGGAGTGTGTATCGCTTCACTTGCGTCACAGTGCAGTGACTCAGCCAGTGATACAAGCGGTTCATCAAGCTGGCTTTCGGCTGGCCGCGTGGACCGTCAATGAGCCGCAAAGAGCACAGCAATTGCTTCAGTGGGGCGCAGACGCAATCATTACAGACGCCATCGACCGGATTTCACCGGTCTGATGACATCAGGGCAGCATAGACCCTATCGGGAGAAATATTTTGTTTAGTTATCGTCATGGATTTCACGCAGGCAATCACGCCGATGTGCTCAAACACATGGTTCTGGCCCAGATTCTGGATTATTTCAATCAGAAAGATGTCGCCTACTATTTTATCGATCTGCACGCCGGCGCCGGGCTTTACGACCTGGGAGGCCAATGGGCACAAAAACGTACAGAGTTTGCAGAGGGTATCGGCAAGATCTGGGACGCAAAAGGAACCCCGCCTGCTGTCAAAAGGTATCTTGACACGATTCGTGCACTGAATCCGGATGGCGAACTGCGCATTTATCCTGGATCACCCTGGATTGCGCTTGATGCCGTAAGGGATCATGACAAATTGCGTTTCTTTGAAATGCATCCGACCGAAGCCGATATCCTGCGCCTGAATCTCGAGCAACGTGGCAACCGCACGCTTAAACAGGCCACGCTCTATGCTGATGATGGTTTTGCCGGACTGAAAGGCCAGATCCCGCCTCATAGCCGTCGTGCAATCGTGCTGATGGATCCTTCATATGAGGACAAAAGGGATTACCGGCATGTCGTAGACACCATGAAAGATGCCATGCTGCGGTTCCCCACGGGATGCTATGTCATCTGGTATCCGCAAGTGCAACGCCGCGAAGCCCAGGAGCTGCCCCGCCAGCTTGAAAAACTCGGTGCCAAAAGCTGGCTGCATGCCAGCCTGACCGTGCACAAGCTTGCTGCTGACGGGCTTGGCTTGCATGGGAGCGGTATGTTTATCGTCAACCCGCCCTGGACACTTGCCGCCGAAATGAAAGATGCCCTGCCCTGGCTCGTCAAGGCCCTGGGTCAGGATAATCGTGCCAGTTACAAGCTGGACTATCTCGCCGATTAACCCAAACCCTGATTCAGGCCGTGCGTCAGAGGCGGCCTGGACTAAAACCGCTCATCTTGCCTCAGATAGCGCCATTGTCCGACGGGCAAGTCGGCCAGAGCGATGCGCCCGATCCGGACTCTTTTAAGCCCTAGCACTTTCAGACCCACCATTTCACACATACGGCGGATCTGTCTTTTTTTGCCTTCGCGCAAGATAAACTGCAACTGCTCCTCATTTTGCCAGCGCACTTGCGCAGGTTTGAGTTTTTTTCCATCTAGCGACAGACCTTCATTCAATAATTCAAGCTTGCCCGGGGCAAGCCTGCCCTGAACACGCACCAGATATTCTTTTTCAATTTCGGAGTGCTCGCCAATCAACTGCCTGGCCACACGTCCATCCTGAGTCAGAATCAGCAAACCCGTCGAATCAATATCCAGTCTGCCTGCCACGGCAAGCCCGCGCAACTGGTTGCGGTTGAACTTAAACGGACTGCGGTCGGTCTGTGCTCTGTTTTCTTCCTTGAACAGCGCCACAGCAGGTGTGTAACCGTCTTCGGCCTGGCCCGACACATACCCCATCGGTTTATGCATGAGAATCGTCACCAGTGCCGTCTGCTGTGTGGCCACTGACTTGTCCAGCGTGATCGTCTGATTCGGGAGTGCCCGCTCGCCAAGGGTCGCGACAACGCCGTCGACCTTGACCCAACCCCGCTCGATGTAGGTATCTGCTTCGCGCCGTGAGCACATGCCGCGCTCAGCGAGTAATTTTGATATGCGTACTTTTTCCATAACTTGCGATAATACAACCCCATGAAACAAATTGCCCAACGCAGCCACTGGCGCAACACGCCGCCCTCCTCGCTGACCCAGACACAAAAAGCCTGGCTCATGCGCCCGGGTGCGCTTACAACGGGGTTACGCACGCTCGGACGTCTCGAATTGAGAGTACTTACTGAGTTTTCAGGTGGTCTGTCAACAGACGAATCGTCCGCGCTCGGATTACTGGCTAGAACGCCAGTGTGGACCCGTGAAATTGCAATGAGCATCAATGGCACGGATTGTATCGTTGCGCGCAGTCTGACGCCTCTGAGGGCCTCCCACGGGGTCTGGCAGGGCATACGCACGTTGCGCACACGCCCACTTGCTGACATTCTTTACCAGGAACGCGGAATTATCCGTTCAGATTTTGAGGTGGCACGCGTGCATCGCCAGATGCCCATCACCCACCCGTTGCGCGGCATGATGATCGATGCAGCAT
>CANCOC010000006.1 GCA_947379755.1 Alcaligenaceae bacterium
CTTCGCCTACGGATAACACCTGATCTAGCGTGATTTCTTGCCCAATGTCTGCCGGTATCTGTTCTATTTTAAGTTTTTCACCAGAAGCAATGCGATACTGCTTGCCTCCAGTTTTTATGACCGCGTACATGGGTTAACCTCGTGTTTTATTGCATTATTAATAAATACAGCTTCTCGGCCAAAATGCCGAACCCGGAATATTAACGCGTAACTATTTGAAAGTCAAAAGAAAGTCCTGTGCACACGCTTCCTAATCTCTTAGCCCCGGTAGCCCGCGACATGATCGCGGTCGACGCCGTGATCCGGGCACGGCTCAACTCTGACGTGGTGCTCATCCGCACCATTGGTGACTATATTATTGGCGCGGGCGGCAAGCGGATGCGCCCGGCGATGCTATTGCTGGTCGCGCAAGCTCTGGGATACCAGGGTAGCCACCAGCATCTGATGGCTGCAGTCGTTGAGTTTATCCATACCGCTACCTTGCTGCATGATGATGTAGTGGATGAGTCTGCCCTGCGTCGCGGCCGCAGCACTGCCAATGCCGTTTTCGGCAATGCGGCCAGTGTGCTGGTGGGCGACTACCTCTATTCGCGGGCATTTGAAATGATGGTGGACGTCGACAGCATGCGCATCATGCAGATCATGTCGGGTGCGACCACTGTGATTGCCGAAGGCGAGGTGCTCCAGTTGCTCAACGTACACGATCCAGAGGTCTCCGAAGCACGCTATTTGCAGGTTGTGCGGTTTAAAACCGCCAAACTGTTCGAGGCTGCCGCCGAAGCCGGAGCGGTGCTGGCAGGTGCGACGCTTGAACAGGCACAGGCCGCCGCCGCCTATGGCCGTCATATTGGCACGGCCTTTCAACTGGTCGATGATGTCCTGGACTACAGCGGGGATGCTGCTGCCCTTGGCAAGAATGTGGGCGATGATTTGCGCGAAGGCAAGCCCACATTGCCGTTGATTCGCGTACTGGAGGTTGGCACAGAGGCGCAAAAGCAACTGATTCGTCATGCAATTGAACATGGCGAGGCTGATTTTGATGCCGTCGCACAGGCGATTCAGGAGACAGGCGCACTGGGGCATGCGATGCAGAGCGCCGAAAAAGAAGCGGAAATGGCTAAGGTCGCTTTATATGCATTCCCTGCGTCCTCTGCGCGCGATGCGCTGCTGACATTCTGTGAATTTGCGGTGAATCGCGATCGTTGAAGTCTGTGTGGGTTCCTGTACCCGTTCGGGACTGGAACCCCCGCAATCTGACGGTCTGCCTTTAGCTTGAATAGACTATTTTTTCAAAGTTGCTGAACAGGGCGAGTGCCTTCGTATCGACAAACGGCAACACCTGCATCATGACAACACCCGCCAGATCTCTGGTTGGATCAATCCAGAAAAACGTATTAGCTAAACCTGCCCATGAAAGACTGCCCGGCGAACGTCCTGTAGGAGCCTGGTCTTCATTGATCATAAAGCTCAGGCCCCAGGTCTTTGTCACCCCGGGGAAGAACTCGGCATCCAGTGAGGTGGCTGTGTTCTGGGAAGGCAGCATGTTGACCCGCAACGATCCCATTGCATTTCTGGACATCATTGCGACGGTTTCAGGTTTGAGCAGCTGATGGCCGTTTCCCTTGCCATGATTCAGAATCATCCGCATAAACCGGACATAGTCACTCGGGGTCGAATACAGGCCTCCGCCACCGGGCTCAAACTCAGGTTCCTGAGGCACTTCATTCTGTGTGACGGTCAGTCGGGTGCCGAGCGCGTCGCGCTGATGCACTTTGGCCATGCGCGCGCGCATGTCAGGCGTGATTTTGAATGCGGTACTCGACATGCCAAGCGGATCGGTAATGTGTTTCTGGATGTACTGGCCAAGCTTCATGCCGCTTGCGGCTTCTATGACCTGGCCCGCCCAGTCCAGATTAATGCCGTACTCCCACTGTGTGCCGGGATCGAACGCAAGCGGGATATCCAGCCCAGCCTTTTTGCCTGATCCAGCACGCGGGATATTCAAATTTTTTTGATAGCGCGCTGTGTGCGGGTTCCATGTGTCGTAAGTAAAGCCTGCCGTATGGGTCAGGAGCTGTCTGAGTGTGACGGGGCTTTCAGGCGGCCGGGTCAGTGGCCTGCCATCCGCATCCCATCCAGTCAGCACTTTGACCGCACCGAGTTGTGCAACGAGTGTGAACAGTGGTTCGTCCAGACTGAGCTTGCCCTGTTCAACCAGTTGCATGGCCGCAGTGCCGACAATGGGCTTGGTCATCGAGGCCAGCCACATGACGGTATCCATTGACATGGCCGCTCCCTGTCCAAGGACACGCTCTCCAAAGGCACCCTCGTACAACATCTGGTCAGAGGTGGTGACTGCGGCCACCACGCCTGGCACATCGCCAGCGTGAACAGCGGCTTTGAGTAAGGCATCTTCTTTCAGGGTCAATGAGGAATGTGCAAAAGTATGGTTCATTGTGGCTGATCCCGTTGCAGATTCTGTATCTGATGTAGCGCTCGATTGAATCAACTGGCGTCTTTCTCTACGCATGATCTCTCCCCGGTTTATTTTTTATTGTTCAGTGGTGATCTTACATGTCTTCGGGTATGAAACCCTGTACCAGAAAACGGATAATCTGCCCGCATCTGTGTTGAACACGATCCACGATGACGGGCAACTTAAAAACTCTATTAAACTGCCGCCAGGAGACATATTCCCCATTCAGTTCGTGTTTAAAACCGCCATTTATAAAGAACGGAAACAAAAAATGAAAATCACTTTTTCGCACGCCAGTCCCTATGTTCGTAAAGTCATGGCCTGCGCGATTGCGCGTGGCATTGAAAACCAGCTTGAAAAGTGGAGTATTCCTGCAACGGATCCCTCCATCCGGCCTTATAACCCGCTGAGCAAAGTGCCTACGCTGGTCAAAGATGATGGCGGCGCGCTGTTTGACAGCCCTGTCATCTGCGAATATCTCGATACGATCGGCACGGCTGCGCCAGTCTTTCCGGTGGCGGGACCTGCTCGCTGGAATGCGCTGCGTTTGCAGGCCCTTGGTGACGGGATCATGGATGCGAGCCAGCCAAGGCGCCGTGAGATGGGCTTGCCACAGGATGATGGGCGCATTGCCTATATCGAGCTGCAGCAAGGAAAAGTTGCAAGGGCCCTTGATGCCCTGGAACAGGAGGTTTCAGCTTTTGGCAGCCTGACAACAATCGGTGAAATAACCGTTGCCTGTGCGCTGGGGTATCTGGATTTTCGTTTTGCCAGTGAGCCGTGGCGACCAGGCCATCCTAAGCTCGACGCGTGGTACGCACAGGTGGTGCAGTTGCCACCCCTTGCCCACAGCATGCCAGCAGGCTGAGCTTGTCAGAGCTGTTGCGTGATGTCTGGCAGGTCATGCCAGGGACAGATGCCTGAGATCACTCACCTGAGATCTCAGGCGTTCCTGAATGCTTTTTTAAAAATACAAAAGTGTGGTCGCCAAATTCGAAGGTTGAAGCACCGAGCCCAGGAGCGTCCGGTGCATACTCATCAAACAGTCTGTATGCAGTGGTCTGTTTAACCTTGAAGTTCACAAAGTCCGGACCGTCGTTGTAGCCCAGGACTAGCAACCCATCCTCTTTCAGGAGCGCATGGGCTCCCTTGAGTAACTGATCACATTGTTCGGGTTGATTCATGCCAAATCCAATCAGCCCGTTACCAATGATGACGTCAAAGGAGGCTGCATCATAATATCGGTCGAGTTCCGTCGCGGAGCCGACAATGTGATGCTGATGATTGCCGTAAATTGCCTTCTTCTTTTCTATATCAATCGTGTGTAAAACCAGATCCAGTTTATTTGGATAGTGCCAGGAGCGTTTGTCTGTTCCGATGAACAAACATGCTGCACGCGGGCTTTTTGCCCCAAAATTTTGATTGATATATTGAAAAATCGCATTTTCCAGAAAGACGCGATTGGGGGATTTCATGGGGAATTCAATTCCCATTTTGACAGCCAAATGCGGAGACAGTTTAAAGGCAATATTTTTGAGTTTGTCTAGGATTTTTGTCATGACTCAATTTAGCATGTAAAAAAATCCAGACAGCATGGAGTGAAGCAAACGCGTTGTTTCAGGGAGAGGTCAGTACTTGTAAATCTTGCTGACTGAGTCTGGCAACACCGCTGCTGGTGTTGATATATTTGCCAAGGTCAAGACGGCTCTCGCCAAGATACACGCTGGTTGCGGGCGCGTTGCCAATGACGAGCAGTGAAAGATTGAGTGGATCGATTTCCAAGGTGTCTGTTGGCGTGTAGGTTTTTTCAGATCTTTTGCCCCTCTGGTCGGCAAACTGCACCCAGGAAGTCGCGGCAAATTTCAGTACCAGCATCTTTGCGTTTAATGCAGGCGCTGCGATGGGTAGCTGGTCGTCGGCGGGAGCAGGTTTTTGATTGGTTTCTACCGTTTGCGGCGGTGAGTGCGCTGTTGCTGACTCAGTCGCGACTGGGTGCGGGACTGCCGAATCTGGTTGCGGTTCAGGTTGACTGACTAACGGTGCGGAAGTTTTTTCACTGGACATCACCACAATGATGCCAATACCTAAAACGATTGCGATCATCAGGGCAAGAAAACGCAGGCGGCCAGTTGAAAGTAAGGGTGCTGTTGTGGAGTGACGCAAAACAGAACCGACCAGCAGGCTGACTTCGTTCTGGTTCGTGTGGGTCGTCTGTTCAGTGGCCTGAATTTCAACTTCTGCAAGCAATGAAATCATGGGTTCCTGTTCAGGCAGCCCCAGATAAGTCATGTATTTTTTCAGTGCACGCAAATAGTAAGTTCTGTTGTGAAAAGCGGTCAGCAAGCCGGATTCCAATCCGTTGACTTGCGCAATTGACAAAATGAGTGCGCGTGCAACTTCGGGCACGCCAAAGGTCTTTTGGTCGCGCGCCTGACGCAACAGCGCACCGAGCGTGGCCTCAGGTGATGTCGGAAGATGGTGCGTGCCGCTGCTTGTCATGGTTCTTGTCTTTCCCGAATGCGGAGCGCAGCGAAAAACGATGAGTTGATTTTCAAAATGACCTATATTTTAAATCCACGCGTGAATCTTAAGGCAGTTCATCATAAATTGAAATCCGCTGAATGTTGATTATGGTCTAAAAGGATGTCTAATGAAGCACTGCCTCATCAACCCCGTCCAGGATACGTTTGCATGACATTGTTTACTTTGCTATTCAGAATTTTGGTGTTGCTTTGTGTGACAGGTGTCCCTTTGGCTGCGCAGGCGACTTATCCAGAGCGTGCGGTCACGCTTGTGGTGACATATCCGCCAGGCGGCACGGCTGATACGGTTGCGCGCATTCTGGCACCCGAGTTGTCCAGGCAGCTTGGACAGACAGTGATTGTTGAAAATCGTGGCGGAGCAGGGGGAATGATTGGTGGTGCGTCAGTCGCCAAGGCACAAGCCGATGGATACACCATTATGCTTGACGCGGCCAACCACGCGCAGAATCCAGCTCTCCAGCCCAAAATGCAGTTCGACACACTAAAAGACTTTGCCTCAGTTTCATTGGTCCAGCGTGTCCCGAATGTGCTGGTTGTCAGGCCGGATAGCAGCATTCACAGCGTTGCCGATTTGATCAGGCTTGGTTCGCAAAAAGACGCGACGGTGTATTACGCCACCTCTGGTACAGGAAGTGCCCAGCACCTTGCGGGCGAACTCTTTAACGCTCTGACCGGAACCCATCTGGAGTATGTGCATTACAAGGGTGGCAACGCTGGCATCATGGATGTCATGTCGGGTCAGGTTCCAATGATGTTCTCCAGCATGGGGCTCGCCCAGCAGCACGTCAGGGCAGGCAAGCTACGCATGGTTGCAGTGGGTGGTGAAAAGCGTTCGGTCAATGTGCCTGACGTTCCAACTATTGCACAGTCTGGTGTGCCCGGTTATGCATCATACGAATGGAACGCAATTTTTGCGCCTGCAGGAACACCTGCGCCAGTGATTGAGCGTCTCAATCAGGCAATCGTAGCGGTTTTGACACAGCCTGAAATCGCTGCACGGTTCAGTGAATTTGGTGGTGAAGTGATCGGGTCATCGCCAGCCGAGCTTGAGGCGTTCCGGCGCGCTGAAATTGCCAAATGGCAAAAGCTGGCGAAAGATCACGGTTTGAAACTGGATCAGTAATATTTTTGATGAGAAACACCTTGCCTAAACCGTTGCACGCGTGCGTACGTCCCGTCTGTATTGCACTGTTACTTGCAGCACAGACTTTGGCTCCTGTATTGAGTTCTACTGCTTGGGCACAAGCAGTATCGCCAGTAGTTTCAGAGTCGGGCGCACTGATGAGCGCACCACAATTGCAGTCACTCGTTGCACCCATTGCGCTATATCCGGATGCCTTGCTTTCGCAGATGCTGATGGCCTCAACCTACCCGCTTGAAGTGGCTGCTGCGAGCATCTGGTTACGCAATAATCAGCTCACAGGGGCAGATTTTGATGCTGCGATCGGTCAGCAAAGATGGGATAACAGTGTGAAATCTTTAGTGCACTTCCCAGACGCACTCAATCTGATGGGCAATCAGCTGGACTGGACACACCAGCTTGGAGACACATACCTTGCGCAGCCCGTCGAATTGATGCAATCGGTACAGGCGCTGCGGGTGCAGGCTCAACAGGCAGGTTTTTTAAAGTCAGGCAATCAAATGCGGGTGACAACCGATGCGCAGTCGCACATCATTATTGTCCCTGCCAATCCCGAAGTGGTCTATGTGCCCGCTTACAACCCGATGGTGGTCTATGGTCCATGGCTCTATCCGGCATATCCACCTTATGCAGTCTATAACCCTGCGTGGGGAGCCATTGCTTTTGGCGCCGGGTTCGGTGTGGGCTACGCACTGTGGGCCACGCCCTATTGGGGTCGGGGCGGGTTTTATATCAACAATGGTTATTACAACCGCTTTAACTATCGTTACAACGCTGCGCCATACCGTTATCCTGCTCAGGTTGGAGCCCGCAGTGCCTGGGCATTTAATCCTGCGCATCGCTATAACGTGCCTTACGCATCGCCCTCCGTTCAAAAAAGGTATGGGGGTGCGCCAGCTCCGGTTCGCAATGTGAACCAGGCCAGACAGTCGGCACAAAACTACTGGCACCAGAATCCGCCTTTAAGTCAGGCGCCGCGCGCAAATCCTGCCCGTGCAGCAACCGCTGCGCAGGCTGCTGTCAGGACCGGTGGGGGCAGGTCATCAGGTCAGTCAGGTCAGTCTGGACATTCGGGTCGTTCAGGGCATTAAATTGTCTTGTCATCACCTATACTAAATTAAATAATCAGCAGGCAGTACATAAAGTGTGCGACAACAGCGCGCTAGACAAATAGACTTTTTGAGGGAGACAACATGAATATTGCAGTTGTGGGTTCGGGTTTGATTGGTCAGGCATGGGCAATTGTTTTCGCGCGGGGTGGTCACGAGGTCAGGCTGTGGGATGGTGATCCCAAGGCGGTTACCTCGGCACTGACCCTCATAGCGGGGCAGGTGGCTGACTTGAAAGCAGCGGGTTTGATCGATCATCCTCAAGCCCTGCTGGAGCGGATTTGTGGTGCCCAGACGCTCGAGGAAGTACTAGATGGCGCCGAGTACGTTCAGGAAAACCTCCCTGAGCGTGTCGAAATGAAAAAAGAAATCTTTGGCCGCATGGACAAGATTGCTGCGCCTGGCTGTGTGCTGGCCAGTTCAACTTCAAGTATTCCTGCCTCAGCCTTTACCGAGGACTTGCCAGGACGCGCACGCTGCCTGATCGCCCATCCGGTCAATCCGCCATATCTTGTGCCTGTGGTTGAAATCTGTGGTGCTCCCTGGACCGATGCTGCAATCGTTCAAAAGACATGGGATGTCATGGAAAGCGTTGGCCAGAAGCCAGTCAAAATTCATCGAGAGCTGCAGGGTTTTATTCTCAACCGGCTTCAGGGTGCTTTGCTTCGCGAAGCTTTCAAACTTGTCGAACAGGGCTATGTCGATGCCGAAGGGCTCGATGTGACTGTGCGCGAAGGCCTTGGCTTGCGCTGGTCCTTCATGGGGCCGTTTGAGACAATTGATCTGAATGCCCCGGACGGGCTGGCAGATTATGCACGCCGCTTTGGTGGCATGTATCAGTCAATCGCCGAGGAGCAAACCTCTACAGAACCCTGGTCTGAGGCACTGATCGAAAAGCTTGAGGCGTCGCGTCGCAAGATTTTGCCCAAAGAACAGTTGCTGGCACGGCGGTTGTGGCGTGACCGCAGGCTGATGGGTCTGGCGGCGCACAAATTGGCCGCTGAAAAAAATACAAAGTAAATTTTCCAGGTCGCTGCACGTTTAATCTCATCACAAATTCAGAATAGAGGACTCAACATGGCCACATCACGTAAAGTCATTATTACTTGTGCTGCAACAGGCGCAATTCACACACCCAGCATGTCTCCATATCTGCCCGTCACGGCCGATGAAATTGCAAAGTCAGCGATTGACGCCGCAAAAGCGGGCGCCGCGATCCTGCACTTGCATGCGCGCGATCCTAAAGATGGCAAGCCATCCCAGGACCCTGAGCTGTTTCGCCCTTTTCTGGACAAGATTAAAGCCGCAACCAATGCCGTGATCAACATCACGACCGGTGGCAGTCCACATATGACGGTTGAAGAGCGTATGCGTCCGGCAATGACCTTCCAGCCGGAAGTTGCATCCCTGAACATGGGTTCGATGAACTTCGGTCTGTTCCCAATGCTGGATCGTTTTAAAGAATTCAAGCACGATTGGGAGCGCCAGCACCTTGAAAACAGCCGCGATCTAATTTTTAAAAACACCTATAACGATATTGAAACGATTCTGCGTCGCGGTTCGGAAAACGGCACAAAGTTTGAATTTGAGTGCTACGACATCAGCCATCTCTACAATTTGTCGCATTTTGTCGACCGCGGCCTGGTCAAAGGGCCAATTTTTATTCAATCGGTTTTTGGCATCCTTGGTGGTATTGGGCCACATCCGGAAGATTTGATGCACATGCGCCGGACAGCTGATCGTTTGTTCGGTGATCAGTATCAGTGGTCGATCTTGGGCGCTGGCCGCAACCAGATCGCGCTTGCCTCGATTGGTGCTGCGATGGGTTCGCATGTGCGGGTGGGCCTGGAGGATTCGCTCTGGATTGGCCCCGGCAAACTCGCTTCATCCAATGCCGAACAGGTCACACGCATCCGGACCGTTCTCGAGGCGCTTAACCTTGAAGTGGCGACACCAGACGAAGCGCGGCAGATTCTTGGCCTCAAAGGTGCCGCGAACGTCAACTTTTAAATGTATAGTTTGATCCGCAGGTACACCGTACTTGCTGCTCAAACTATCTTTAAGAGACCCCCCCATGTTTACGACCGGCCTGAAATCCCGACTTCTATCTCTGACGTTCGCCTCAATGTTTTTGACTGGTGCTGCGTTCGCGCAAGATAAAACGATGCGGATTGTGGTGCCGTTTGCTGCGGGTGCGGTGCAGGACACGCTGGCACGCAGTATCAATGGAGAGCTCAGCGCTGCGCTCAAACAAACCGTCATTGTTGAGAACAAAGCGGGCGCGGGGGGCACGATCGGAACGGCGCTGGTTGCAAAGTCTGTACCTGATGGTTCAATGATGGACCTGGCTGCAGCCAGTCATCTGATTGCAAAATATTTGTATGGCAACCTCGCCTACGATCCGGTCACAAGTTTTGCACCGGCTGCCTATATTGGAAATGCAAGCTATATCCTGATGGTACCGGGTGATTTGCCCGTGACCAGCGTCGCAGATTTCATCCGGCTGGTCAAAGCCTCTCCCGGTAAGTTCAACTATGCCTCTGCAGGCAACGGTAGTGCAACGCATCTGTCCATGGCGTACTTTGCAGGAATGGCAGGGCTCGAGATGGAACATATTCCGACAAAATCTACCGGCGAAGCTGTGATGGAGGTTCTGTCCGGACGTGCGCAGGCTGTGATTGCCGCCAACGTTGCTGCGCTGGGCTATCAGCAGGATAAGCGCGTGAAGTTACTGGCGGTGACCTCGGCGACCCGCTCTAAATTCATTCCAGGCTTGCCAACGGTTGCCGAGTCGGGTTTGCCGGGCTTCGAGTTCACCTCCTGGTTTGGCTTGTTGGCTCCGAGCGCCACCCCCGTCGCTATCCTGGACAATACCCAGGCAGCAATGGCCGGCTTGCTCAAGGATCCCGTTGTCCTTGAGCGCCTGGCCAAGCAAGGCATTGAGACTGAGATTCTGACCAATGCCCAGTTTGGAGAAATCCTTAAAAAATCGGATGTCCAGATGGCCGATGTGGTCAAAAAGTCTGGCGCAAAGGTTCAATAAATGAAACTTGTAGACGCGTTCGCCGATTACAGCCGTTTTGTCAGTATCAGGCGTGATATTCATGCGCATCCTGAACTTGGCTTTGATGAGCACCGGACCTCGGAAATTGTTGCGACCCTGCTGCAGGAATGGGGCATTGAAGTGCATCGCGGGGTAGCCGGCACCGGTGTAGTCGGCGTGCTCAGGGCGGGAACCAGCACGCGCAGTATCGGGTTGCGTGCGGATATGGATTGCCTGCCTTTACAGGAGCTTAATCAGTTTGCCCACAAATCGACTCAGGATGGGCAGATGCATGCCTGTGGCCATGATGGCCATACGACCATGTTATTGGCCGCTGCATGGCACCTGTCAAACACACGGCATTTCGATGGCACGGTCAACTTTGTGTTTCAGCCCGCCGAAGAAATGGGACGTGCCGGCGCAAAAAAAATGATTGAAGACGGTCTGTTTGAAAGGTTTCCGTGTGATGCAATTTTTGGGCTGCACAACTTTTCAATAGGTAACGTTGGAGGCTTTGCGCTCAATGACGGTGCGTTCATGGCCTCAAGCAATACCTTTAAAGTCACCATGAAAGGTCGTGGCACCCACGCCTCCATGCCGCATACCGGGGTGGATCCCGTAGCACCCGTGCTTGCTCTGGCGACAGCTTTACAGGGCCTTGTTTCAAAGGTGATCCCTAGCACCGAACGTGCACTGCTCGCCGTCACCCAGTTGCAGGGTTCCGTTGCCCCCAACATTATTCCGGATGAGGCAACCCTGGGCGGGACGGTACGTACTTTTTCATTGGCTGCACTCGACCGGATTGAGGAGCGACTGCGCACGCTTGCGACCCATATTGCCCAGTCCTTTGAATGCGAGGCCGAGATTTTTTTCAGACGCGCCTCCCCACCGGTGATGAACCATCCGCGTGAGGCGCATTTTGCTGCCGAAGTGATGCGAGAGGTGGTCGGTGCCGAGCTGGTCAATGACCAGTTCCCCGGTGTGCTGACGGCAGAAGACTTCGCCCATATGCTGCTTGCACGGCCTGGTTGCTATGCATTCATCGGCAATGGAGAGGGCAAGCATCGTCTGGAAGGCCATGGTGAAGGCGCGTGCATCTTGCATAATGCGTCCTACGATTTTAATGATTCCATCATTCCTGTCGGGGCTAGCTACTTTGTACGTTTGAGCGAAAAGTGGCTCAAGCCAGAGTGATGCCAGTTCGTTTGCGGCAGGTCGGTATCTCATGCGATCCTGGTCTCTCTGGCACAAAATTTAGTCTGAGTTAGGGTATTCGCCCGGTAAAAACGCCCTTTTCCGGGGCGTTTTTACTGCTAATTTCGTTATGATCTAGGGTTGATGCTTTCCCCCCAATAATTTTTAGTGCTGGAGTGGGGATGGCTGCGGAGACGAAATGAAACAGTTACTGACAGTGGCCCGGTTAATCGACCGGGTAACTGATTTTTTTGCAGGATTTGCCAAATGGGCGGTACTGATGTGTAGCTTCATCAGCGCTGCGAATGCGGTGGTGCGATACACCATTGGCTATAGCTCGAACGCCTGGCTTGAAATCCAGTGGTATTTGTTTGCCGCCTGCGTCATGCTGGGTGCTGCTCAAGTACTGCGTGTCAACGAGCACGTACGCGTTGATGTGATTTATGGAACATTGAAAAGCCGTAGCCGAGTCTGGATCGATCTTTTTGGACTGACCTTCTTTCTGATGCCGGCCATGCTGCTATTTACCTATCTCTCCTGGCCACTGTTTGTCAGCATGCTGATTTCCCAGGAAATGTCCGGCAATTCTGGAGGTCTGATCCGCTGGCCCGCGATGATGCTATTGCCACTTGGATTTGGTTTGATGGTTGCACAAGGGATTTCAGAGATCATCAAAAGGGTGGGCTGGCTCACAGGCCAATATGAAATGGATCTCCATTACGAGAGGCCACTGCAATGAGCATGCAAAATTTTGCCCCCCTGATGTTCCTGGGGCTGATCATCATCATGCTGATTGGCTTTCCCGTCGCATTTTCACTTTCTGCCCTGGGGCTGCTGTCCGGGTTCATTGCTATTCAGATGAACTGGTTTCCTGTCAGCTTTATGTACAACCTGCCACTGAATATTTTCAGTATTCTGTCTAACGACCTGCTGCTGGCAATTCCCTTCTTTACCCTGATGGGAGCTGTGCTTGAGAAGTGCGGCCTGGCGGAGGATATGCTTGATTCGATGGGGCAGCTCTTCGGTCCGATCCGTGGTGGCCTGGGTTACTCGGTGATTCTGGTTGGCTTCATTCTTGGTGCGATCACCGGGACGGTGGCCGGACAGGTCATTGCCATGTCGATGATTTCCTTGCCTGTCATGATGCGCTACGGCTACAACATGCGTTATGCAACCGGGGTGCTTGCTGCCTCCGGGACCATTACACAGCTTGTGCCACCTTCGCTGGTGCTGGTTGTCATGGCAGACCAGCTCGGACGTTCCGTCGGGGATATGTATAAAGGAGCCTGGGGGCCATCGATTCTGCAGGTCTTGATTTTCCTGCTCTATACCTTTGCACTGTCACGCTTTCGCCCTTCCCATTTGCCAGGGCTGCCGCGTGAGGCACGCACGCTTGATGGCTGGGCACTCTGGAAAAAGTGCCTGCGTGGCATCATTCCCTCGGCCATCCTGATTTTTGCAGTGCTGGGCAGTATGGGTGGCTTGCCAGGAATGAACACAGCCATCGCTACGCCGACTGAAGCGGGCGCCATGGGTGCCATGGGCGCCATCCTCCTGGCAGCGATTCATGGCAGGCTGAACTGGCCGATTGTGCGTGATGGCATGACAAACACCATGCGCATTACGGCGATGGTGGTGTTCATTCTGATCGGTTCGCGCACCTTCTCACTGGTATTCCAGGGTGTGGATGGGGCGCTCTGGATTGAGCATCTGTTGTCAAGCCTGCCCGGTGGACAGATTGGCTTTCTGATCGTCGTCAATATATTTGTATTCTTTTTGGCCTTCTTCCTCGACTTTTTTGAGATCGCCTTCATTATCCTGCCGATGCTGGCACCCGTGGCAAACAAGCTTGGCATCGACATGATCTGGTTCGGTGTGTTGCTATGTGTCAATATGCAGACAAGCTTTATGCATCCTCCTTTTGGATTCGCATTGTTTTATCTGCGCAGCTCCGCTGACACGTTGTTCAAAACTGGCTCGCTTCCGTCGAAAGTCCTTTCGCGCGATATCTATCTGGGGTCAATTCCCTGGGTGTTGTTGCAGCTGATTCTGGTCCTCGTGGTGATCTTTTTCCCTCAGACGGTGACTGTATTCCTGGACAAACCAATTGTTGTGGATGTCAACACGATCAAGATTGAGCTGCCAGAAAGTGATCTGGACCAGACCGATATTCAGGACGATCAGACGATGAACAACCTGATGCGCGGCATGACGAAAGAAAGCAAATAGTCATGACCTCCAAGCAGATACCTGAGGATGCAACACCTCTTGCAGAAGGCCCCGCCTTTCCCTTGCTGGTCAAGGGCATGGCGAGCCTGATGATGCTTGCCATGATTTACTGGGGTGTCGGTGCTGCGGGTCAGATGGTGTGGGAAGATTTTTCAACGGGTGCCGCGCTCTTGTATGGTGGCGCACTATTGATTTCTCTCGTCGTCTATGTCTGGATCCTGAAAAGCCGGACCCTGATTAGCAGATCGACCATTGAGCAAACCTGGATCTGGAACAAACGTGTGAATATCGCGGATATCCGTCAGGCCAAGTTCATTTATGTGCCTTATCTGAGCTGGCTTGTCGCTCCGCGGCTGATCGTACGTGCAGGTCCGGCAGTGAGTGTGTTTTATACCGCAAGTCCAGAGGTTCAGCGGGCGTTTGCCTGTCTGATGCTGGGAAAATAAAAAAGCATCGCAGGCATCCAGCCTAAGCGAGCGAGACAAGTTATTCATCTGTACGATGGGGAGTCGAACATGACCGCAAATCATATTGCATGCCTGTTGCCACGCGCGCTGACGGGATTAATCATAAAAATCTCAGGCATTGTGGCATTGAGTTGTCTGGCACTGGCCGCACGGGCAGCCGATTATCCTGATAAGCCAATTTCAATCCTGGTGGGGTTTCCTCCTGGCACCTCTACAGATTCTGTTGCACGGATTCTGGGTGAGCGACTCAGCAAAGAGCTGGGACAGCCCATCATCATTAAAAATCGACCCGGCGTGGGGGGCAGTCTAGCGGTCAGTGAGCTGGCCAAAACCAAGCCGGATGGATATACGATCGCGCTGTCAGCCTCTGGTCCACTGGGGATCAATCCCCATCTGCTCAAGAACCTTAATTATGATGCACTGAGCGATTTTGCCGCGATCGGACAGACATCATGGCTGCCCTTTTTATTGGTCACCAATAAAACGAAAGGTCTGGATACTTTTCCCAAGCTTGTTGAGTATGCCCGTGCAAATCCTGGAACACTGACCTATGCCTCGACTGGCCTGGGTACAACCAGTCATTTGCTCATGGCCATGCTGCTTGAAAGAACGCATCTAAAAATGGTGCACGTACCCTATACAGGGAGCAGCCAGTCTCAGGGTGATGTGATTGGCGGCAACGTCGATATGACACTCGATACGCTGGTGACCACGTTGCCCCATGTCAAGTCCGGTCGACTCAATGGCCTTGCTGTCAGTACGAGTGATCATGCCAATCTGGACAAGTCGATTCCAACCTTACAGGAACAGGGCGTACCGGACTTCAACATGGGGGCATGGCTTGGCTTTGTTGCCCCAAAAGGTACGCCACCTGATATCGTGAAGCTGTTGCACGACAAAATCAATCAGGCCCTGAGTGATCCCGAGATCGCACAAAAACTGGAGTCGCTTGGTGCGCAAGTGGTCATGAGCCCAACGCCTGCAGCATTTGAATCCTTGATCGTGAAGAACTATGACACGTGGGGTAAGCTGATCAAACAAGCAGGACTTGAGCAGCAATAGCAGCACAGCGTTTAATTTTTTCAGAACGATATTCAATAGGCAGAGAGGAAGTCATGTTAAGACTAGACGGCAAGGTCGCATTGGTCACAGGCTGCGGCACACACGGTGAAGGTTGGGGCAATGGCAAAGCTATTTCTGTACTGTTGGCCCGGCAGGGCGCGAAAGTGTTTGGTGCAGATCTGAGTCTGGCTGCTGCGCAGGAAACACAGCGCATCATCAACGAGGAGGGCGGTGAGGCACACGTGATGGCCGCCAATGTTACACAGTCGGCAGGCGTCAAAGAGATGGTCGATGCCTGTATGGCTCAATATGGCCGGATTGATATTCTCATCAATAACGTCGGACGTTCAGAGCCGGGTGGTCCGGTGGAAATGAGCGAAGAGACCTGGGATGAGCAGATGGATGTCAACGTCAAGACCGCATTTCTCTGCTGTAAGGCGGTTCTGCCCATTATGGAAAAACAAGGGGTGGGTGCCGTAGTGAGCATTTCCTCCGTTGCCGGATTGCGCTATGTGGGCAAGCCGCAGGTTGGCTATGCAGCCGGTAAGGCGGCGCTCATGCAGCTCACTCAAACAACGGCTGTCATTTATGCTGATCGTGGCGTGCGGCTCAATTGCGTGGCCCCCGGACTCGTTTTTACACCGCTGGTTAAAAGACTGGCTGATAAATATGCAAAAGGCGATTTCGAAGGCTTTGTTGCACATCGCCACAAACAGGTGCCGGCCGGATTCATGGGCGATGCGTGGGATGTCGCCAATACCGTTGTATTTCTTGCCAGTGATGAGAGTCGCTACATCACGGGTCAGACGATTGTGGTGGACGGCGGGTTGATTTCTGCCACTCGCTAATTCGTAACTATCCTTTACAACAGGAAAATCACATCATGAAAGCAGTTGTTCTCAATACAGAAGGCTTCAGCATTACAGACACCGTGCGTCCAGTGCCTACGGATGAACAGGTGTTGGTGCGCGTCAGGGCGTGTGGTTTGAATCGTGCGGATCTTGGTGTGATTGCCGGTGGCAAGCATGGTGCACAGGGTGGTGCTGGAACAGTTCCTGGTCTGGAATGGGCAGGGGAAGTCGTTGAGGTTGGTGCAAAAGCACGCGGTCTGAAAGTGGGTGACCGTGTGATGTGCTCTGGCTCTGGAGGGTATGCCGAGTATGCCGTCTCGGATTGGGGGCGGACGATGGAGTTGCCTTCAGCCAACATGTCGTTTGAGCAGGCTGTGACACTGCCGATTGCAGTGTTGACGATGCATAATGCACTCGTGACGGTTGGCGGGTTGCGGGCCGGAGAAACGATCCTGATTCAAGGTGCATCTTCGGGCGTCGGCCTGATGGCTATGCAAATCGCAAAAGCCATGGGTGCAAAAACCGTGATAGGTACCTCCTCTAATCCCGCGCGCCGCGCGCAACTTAAAAATCATGGCGCAGATATTGTGCTGGATAACAGTGATCCACAGTGGCCACAGCATGCGCTTGATGCGACGCAAGGTCAGGGCGTGGACCTGATCATCGACCAGTTGTCGGGATCATTTGCGAACCAAAATATGCAAGCCTGCAAAATTCTGGGCCGCATTGTCAATGTCGGCCGACTTGCCGGACGTTTCGCCGAGTTTGACTTTGATCTGCATGCGCTTAAACGCATCACATACACCGGCGTGACATTTCGTACTCGTAGCGTGGATGAAGTGCGTGACATTACCTCGCGCGCGATTGCAGACCTGGGCGTACATCTCAAATCCGGCAAGCTTGCGCTGCCGATTGATAGCTCCTTCAAGTTTGAAAAAATTGCTGACGCTTTTGCACGGATGCGCGCCAATCAGCATTTCGGCAAAATTGTTGTCACGATGGATTGAGTAGCATGCACATCGACTCCATCGCAAAGCTCAGAGAGCTGTATGCAGCACCGAAGGAACGTGCAGTTAAAAAACAGCTGTCTGAACTCGATGAGTATTGCCAGCGATACATTGAACGATCTCCTTTTGTCGTGGTGGCGAGCGGATCGGTGTGTAATGAAGCCGGTCGTGTCACGGAGCAAGGGCTGGATGCATCTCCCAGAGGTGGTCCGCCCGGATTCGTCAAGATCCTGGATGCCAAAACTCTGTTAATTCCTGACTCTCCGGGTAATAACAGACTGGATACGCTCGAAAACATCATCCTCGCAGGTCAGGCCGGATTGCTCTTCCTGATCCCTGGGATGGATGAAACCTTGCGTGTCAACGGTGTCGCCACCCTGCACACGGATGCGCACTACCTGGATACCTGTACGACAGAAATCAGGCATCCCAAGCTTGTGATCAAAGTGGTTGTGTGCGAAGCCTATTTGCACTGCGCTAAGGCATTCATGCGTTCAAAGCTATGGGATGCACACAGCCACATCGATCGTTTAAGTATGCCGACCATGAACGAGATGGTTGGTGCCCAGACGGGCATCAGTTCGGAGTCGCAAGAAGAAACAATGAAAAGATATCTGACCGAGCTCTGAGTATGAGTCACTTATTATTTCGGTGTGATGCCCATCCAGTCTGGCGCGATTACACCACCGAGTGATGCCTGCAGGAGCTTGAAAAAAACGTCGGTGTTGTCCTGTACGCCTGTAAAAGACCAGGCACCCGGGCCAAAGGCGGACAATGGAATGTCTGTGCCGGTGTGTGCAGCCGATGTCCCAGGAACCTGGCCGGTCACTAAATAATGCCCCGCCTCATCTCTTTTTGTCGGGTTGGCCGGGTACGCTGACAGTGGCTCTTGTTTAACCAATGGTTGCTGTTCGTCCTGAAGCGGTCGCAGATTTGTCCGCCTGTCTTCCGTACGGTCAATGTTGGAACCGTAGCCAATCAGCAGCCTATGGTCGATGTCTGTATTGACGGGGTATCCATCCAGTGCAAGTGTGTAGGTCGGAAATTTGGCTTTTTCGTAGACGCCAACGACTTTATCGCGCAGGTTTTCTGGACCACCTGCTTGTATAAGCTCCTGCAGCCGCTGGTCACTGACGATGGAGCCTCCAATCAAAGAGGCTCCTGCGCACTCGTGATCTGCTGTGACAATGACAAGCGTGTCGCCTTGTGCCTGAGCAAAATCCTGCGCCACTTTGACAGCACGATCAAACTCCATGACATCGAGTATCCAGCGTTCAGTATCCATGTTGTGCGCCTGCTTGTCGATCGAGGCACCTTCAACCATTAGTAAAAATCCTTTTTCATTTCGATTCAGGACGCCCAGGGCTTGTGTAGTCATTTCATCGAGCATCGGCTGATCTGTGAATCCGTAATCTGCAACGACAGACGTCACGACTCCATTTTTAATACCTCTTCGCCCATCAATTTTATCCAGCGCGACGTTCATATTTGAAAATGCAAACAATCCAAGCAAACGATCCGTTTGAGTGGGATCAAGATGCATAAGTGTGGCTCTGTCCGGTGCGTATTGAAAGCCTGCAGTTTTGAAGTCTGCAATCAGATCTCTTTTGGGATCCAGGGCGCCTGTAGAGGCTCCCCACTTGCTCGCGATTTCAGAAGAGTGTGGATGCTCAGTTGAAAAGACATAGTCATTTTTTTCTGATCGCGCAGAACCAATGCTGTCTGAAGGTAAGAACCATTTTCTGCCCCCACCCATCAGGACACGTAAACCTGTCAAGTTCCTATCATCAAAAAACTGATCCACAATTCCCGTGCCTGCAGCACGGCTGCTGGTGTGAACGGCGTTGCCCGCAGGCGTTGCATCAAAGACATCGGCAGTTGTCACAATGCCGAGTGCCTTGCCCTGTGTACGAGACAGATATTCACTCAGATATTCAATGCGAGGATTGTCGAATTGCGAAAGCGTATCGTCGGGAAAGACGCCCTCTTCATTGTTGTCATTCTTGTTGCCCGAGACATAGGCGGTCATGCCGGGAGCAGAATCGGTCACAATTGAATTCAGCGAGGCGGTCTTGACCATTCCTGTCACAGGAAAACGATCCATTGCAAGGGTGTTCAGGGATTTTCCTTGCGAGTAGCCGCCGGCCATGATGCGTGCAGCGGTTCGATGCGCCGCACCCATTCCATCCCCTACCATCAGGATAATATTGCGAATTTTCTTTCCGCCTGTTTCTATCGTAATGATCTCGAAATTACCGGTGGCGGTGACGGTCTGGCCATCGCTTTGTGTCCCCTTCACGCTAAAGGTATGTAGACCAGGCTGCTCAACGGCGACGGCACGAATAGTTGCAATGCTGGCATTGTTGGGTACTGCCGGTTTACAGCCAGATGAACAGTTCATCAGCGAAACTGTTGACTCAATTTTTATTCCATCGATCAAAAACTCAGCTCCCTGAATTTTTTTATCAGGACTATCCGGACGCAGGGTTGCCTGCAAATCAAATCGTTGACCGGTCATAAATCTTGCAATGACAGGTGCCGGACGATTGTTGGAAAATAGTTCGCTCGGTGGAGTCAGGCGTGAAACGGTCGGCGCTGCCCAGGCGATTGGCATCGTGAGCATTGTCAGCACGATCAGGCCTAGAGCCTTGGGTTTGTTCATGTATGAAAAGCTGTTCGACATTATTGGGTCTCTCGTGAGGTGGAGTTGGGCAGAGGGTCGCTCAGCTCGAGTTGTATCCAGGACACTCTGCCTTCGTCGAGCTCACGCCGACCGACTCTGAGCATTCCGTCTAAGGCAACCTGTCCGGTGACGTGTGGCACTGTCCATGTTTGTTGATCCGAAGTCAGCAGAACGGTGACGGTAGTCACGGGAAGGTCGTCCGCCTCGCCGTCGGCATGCTCACTCATGACAACAGGGACGGGTGTCAGCAGGATTTGGCCAGGGATGGGAGACTCCATTTTCACCATGTATCCAGCTATACAAACTCTCGTTCCATTAGCAAGGCTTAATTGTTCTGTAGGCTCTAAGCCTGTCGTACCAACAGGCATCTTGAAAAATTCATTGAATTTCAGTTCCTTTACTGTTTGTGCGGTGTTTGCATTCAAGCCGTGATTGCATGCTCCCGCAAAAACACTGGCAGGCGTCAATATGATGGACAGCAATACTCCCAGGCAGATATGCCTTTTCAGCGCGTATCCAGCTGGCCGTCGTTCCTGAGTGGGTGTGACGGGCGCAATCAGGTATGTTTCATTCAATAAGGAATTCATCTTATGATTATGACTACTGATTGTGACTTTTTTATAACAGCCTGGATGCGCCATGCCAACCACTATGCCTGATTTAAATTTCCCAAAAATTGTCGTGATGGGAGCAGGCGCTGTCGGCTCGTTTTATGGCGGCATGCTGAGTCGCGCGGGCAACGATGTCACACTGATCGCCCGTCCGGAGCATGTCTCGGCGATTAGGATGCACGGGCTGTATATGGATTGCCTGGGCTTTCAGGAATATGTTGCGATTCATGCCAGCCAGGATGTCGCTGCCATTGCCCAGGCGGATCTTGTGCTCTTTTGTGTCAAGTCGCCAGATACACGACAGACAATTGAGGCGATCGCCCCATATTTAAAGTCCGATGCCACGATTCTGAGCTTGCAGAATGGTGTGGATAATTGCGAACGGATCAGGGCGGTGGTTGACCACCCAGTGTTCCCTGCGGTGGTTTATGTGGCCACCATGATGGCAGGACCGGGTCAACTCAAGCATAACGGGCGCGGCGAACTCGTCATCGGCCAGTGGGAGAATCCGGATGTGTGCACCCCTTCTGACCAACAGGCGCTCGTCAACATTTCAAAGTTGTTTGGTGATGCGGGAGTGCCCTGTCAGATTTCACCTGATGTGCGCAAAGAGCTATGGTCCAAGTTCCTGGTCAATTGCAGCTATAACGCCATTTCGGCAATTGGTCAGATCGAGTACGGGAAAATGGTTCAGGTCGACTCAATTCAAGCACTGATCCACCAGCTCGCCGATGAGGTGCTTGCTGTGGCTCAAAAAGAGGGTGTCCAAATCTCTCGTGAAGAAGCTACGACAGCGAATGACATGATTGCACGCACAATGGTCGCACAGCGATCATCAACGGCGCAGGATATTGCGCGTAAAAAAGCGACCGAGATCGATTTTTTGAATGGTCTGGTTGTTGCAAAGGGCGCATTGCATGGTATCCCCACTCCGGCTAATCTGAGTGTTTATGCGCTCGTCAAGATGATTGAACGGTTTAACGCTTAAATGTCGGATGCTGCACGGTCTGCGTTTGTTCGCTGCCAGGGCCACCTGCCTTCGCTCTCGAGAATGAGAGACCAGCTCAGGAATGTCCGGATCAGTACGATTGCAGCCAGAATTGCAACGCTACTCAACGAGGGGCTGACAGCAACCGTTCGGATGATGTCAGATGCTACTAGCACTTCAAGCCCCAGCAACAGGGCACGCACGAGTTGCAATCGAAAGTCTTTGTATCCGGTCCCCGCCTGACCTTTCATCACAGACAACAGAAATCTCGCTGCGCCCCAGATAAAACCTGTCGCAATGATGAGCACACCAGATAAGTCACCCAACTCACCAATGGTATTGACTAGTTTCTGCAGTTCCATATTCTTCTCTCGTCAGGACATTGGTCAAATCGCATCATATCTTTCCTTAAGATGTTTTGTCATGACGGCAGTGTGCGGACCTGGTAATAGTCATTGCAAGAGATGGTTCGGTCATATTGTTCACCTTTCATTACATTAAGAAAAGTATTGGAAATGTAAGCAAAATGGCAAGCATATACGTTAAAATTTATCTTATATTGTCTGAAGAATTTCACTTGAACTTCTGAAGGATGCCCTTGCTGGCCAGGCACTGCAGGTTAGATGAATGATGTTGTACAGAAAAGAAATAGACGGCCTTCGGGCGGTTGCAGTGCTTGCGGTGATGTTTTTTCATGCAGATGTTCCCTTTTTTCGTGGGGGGTTTGTAGGCGTTGATGTGTTCTTTGTTATCAGCGGCTATCTGATTACCCAAATTATCCTGGCCCAGGCACAGCGCGGGTCATTTTCGTTTGTCAGTTTTTATGATCGTCGAGCCAGGCGCATCCTGCCTGCCTTGTTCGCGATGATGTTTGTGTGCCTGCCTGCGGCGTGGCTGATTCTGATGAATCCCGCTGATTTCAAGGATTTTTCAAAATCTCTGTTGGCAATTCCGCTTTTTGTCTCCAATATCCTTTTCTGGAGAGAAAGCGGATATTTCGACCTCAGCACACACCTCAAGCCACTATTGCATACCTGGAGTCTGGCCGTAGAAGAGCAGTATTACGTGTTCTTTCCCGTCTACCTGGTTGCGTTATGGAAGCTGGGCTCCAGATGGGCCCTCGGGCTGACATGTATTCTTGCGTTGCTCAGCCTGGCGTTTGCCCAGTGGGGCAGCCTGCATGTTCCTACTTTCAATTTTTACTGGCTGCCCGCACGCATCTGGGAGTTGCTGGCAGGCGCATTGATTCCTATTTTTAATTTTGCAAAAAATCCACTTGCGCCGTTCCCTGGACCGCGCTCAGGAACCGTCGCGCAAGTGCTAGGCATGTCGGGGCTCACCCTGGTTGCATGGTCGATCTTCATGATGGCAGAAACAATCCTGTGGCCAGGTATGTGGACGCTGGTTCCCGTGTCAGGCACTGTGTTGATTTTGATATTTGCTTCGGACAAGACCCTGGCAGGTACGCTACTGGGCATCAAGCCCATGGTGGCGATGGGTTTGATCAGTTATAGCGCTTATTTGTGGCATCAGCCCCTGCTGGCCTTTGCAAGATATCTGTCCGATGACTTGTCTATCGGATTACGAACAGCGCTGTTGACTGCAGCCGTCGTGCTGGGATGGCTAAGCTGGAAATTTGTGGAAACCCCTTTCAGGGACCGGCAAAAATTCACGACAAAACAGATTTTTGTCACTGCAATTGCTTGCAGCGTTTTTTTTGTATCCGTTGGCTTGACTGGATATTTCAGGGCAGGATTCTTATACAGATTGCCGAGTCAGAATGAACCTGTATTCACTTACACCATGCAGACATTCATGCGTGATATTCGTGGTGACACCTGCTTCATTCAAAATAGTCAATTTGCTGATCACTATGAGACCGTATGTTCGCAGACGAATCATCCTGAAGATGCCACGCTGATCTGGGGTGATTCGCACGCAGCTGCATTGTTGAAAGGTTTTCAAAAGCAAATCAGTGATGTCATGCAGTTCACTGCAGGCTCCTGCGCCCCGATCTTCTGGAAAAAAGATGAGAGCCCGAGTTGCCGTGCGTTGAATCAATACGCGATGCAGCAGATTCAACGTATCAGGCCGCGCACCATTTATCTGCACGCAAACTGGTTGGGTTACGTGCCAGATCAGGTGGCTGGCGCAGCCGCGATCCGACAGATACGAGAATGGATTCCTGGCGTGCGTATCGTCCTGATTGGCAATATTCCGCATTGGCCCAAAGGCTTGCCCAGAGTGGTGCTGCAATCAGGGGTGAGCTTTGATGGACCGGTGTATTTCACTTCGCCACTTTTCTCACAGCTGGCGAATTCAGATCAGCAGCTTGCTGAATTCGCCCAGCAGTCGGGCATACAGTTTGTTTCGGCGCTGGACCTGCTTTGCAGACAGGACGCCTGTCTGGCCGTCACCCTCACAGATCTTGGGCCGAGGCTGACGGCGTTTGATTATGGACACTTAACAGAAGCAGGTTCTGACCATCTAGTGCGCGCATTATTGAATCAATAAAAGCGGAAGGGCTCGTTCGTAAATTTGAAATATCCTGTCGCGCCAGAGACTTGCACAATGGGCTATAGTCATTTCACAACTTTTTTAAAAGATTGAGACATGTCTATAAACGGTAAAGCCTATGTTGTCGGTGCGTATGAACACCCCACACGATTTGCTCCTGATAAGTCTGTTGCGCAATTACATGCGGAGTGTGCGGCCGGTGCCCTGGCCGACGCGGGGCTGTCTTTCTCGGATGTTGATGGTTATTTTTGTGCTGGTGATGCCCCTGGCGCGGGGCCATTGCCACTCGCAGACTACATGAACCTGAAGTTAAGCTGGGCCGATGGTACAGAGATGGGGGGGTGTTCCTATCTTGCGCATATTGGTCATGCTGCCGCCGCTATTGCCGCAGGCAAATGTAATGTAGCTTTGATTACCCTGGCGGGTAAGCCCCGGAGCCAAGGTGTCTCTGTCGGAACTCAGCCTCGCGTGCTCAGCCCTGATCGTCCTGAAACACCTTGGGACCCTCCGTCACGCTGGGGCATTGCAGGGATTTATGGCATGTATGCCATGCGTCACATGCACCAGTATGGGACGACGGCCGAACAGCTCGCCTGGGTCAAGGTTGCGGCGTCACATCACGCGCAGCACAATCCCAACGCACTGCTGCGCAAAGTGGTCACTGTCGAAGATGTGCTGACGTCGCCCGTGATTGCGCGGCCGCTTCACAAGCTCGACTGCTGTGTCATCACAGATGGTGGTGGAGCCCTGATTCTGACGCGACCCGAAATCGCCCGCACGCTCAAGCGACCACTGGTCAAGGTGCTGGGCTGTGGCGAGACCATTAAAACCAACAATGGTGGTGATCTCGATGTGACCCGCACAGGTGCGGAGCGCTCTGGCGCCTCTGCTTTTGCCGAGGCGGGGATCACGGTCAATGATATCAAATACGCTTCAATTTATGACAACTTCACCATCATGGTCATCATGCAGCTCGAAGATCTGGGCTTTTGCAAAAAAGGCGAAGGTGGAAAATTTGTTGCAGATGGCAACCTGATCTCAGGTGTGGGTAAATTGCCCTGGAATACGGATGGAGGTGGTTTGTGCAATAACCACCCCATGAATCGTGGCGGGATCACCAAGGCGATTGAGGCAGTACGTCAGTTGCGGGGCGAGGCCCACCCGGCCGTACAGGTCAAGAACTGTGATCTCGCGATGGCCAGTGGCCCGGGGCTGGTTCTGGGTGACGGTCATGCACACGCCACCGTTATTTTTGGACGAGAATAAATCTATGACAACAGCGAATATCCAAAGCCAGGCATCGTCAGGCTTCGATCACGATCCTTATACAGCAGCCTTTCCTGAATTGCGAGAGTTCTGGCAAGCCACAGAGCGTCACCAGTTACTCGTCAAGACCTGTAAACAGTGCGAGCGTGCCCATTGGTATCCCCGCATGTTTTGCCCCTTTTGTTCAAGTCCGGACACTGAGTGGCGCGAGGCCTCAGGCGAAGGCCGCATTTACGCGTTCAGCGAGGTGCTGCGTACCGAGGTGCCTTATGTGCTGGCATACGTCAGGCTTGCCGAGGGGCCCGTGGTGATGACGAATATTGTGGATTGCGATCCTGATCAATTAAAGATTGACCAGCCTGTCCGCGTATTGTTTCGGCCCGCACAGGAAGGCCGCAGCTTTCCAGTCTTTACACCCATCTAGCTGTCAGATTGAAGATATTCATCGAACCGTGCGGCGCACCCCTCCTGTCAGAATGGAGGGGGTCACAGTGCTAGTCGACTGTTGCGCCTGAAGCTTTCACGATATCGCGCCATTTCTGTATATCACCATCCAGTCGCGTTTTGAATTGCTGCGGTGTGTCAAAAGACAATTCAACGCCGAGATCAGTGAGCTTGTTCTGGACGACAGGCTTTTGCATGACACTGGCAGTCGCCTCATAAATCTTGTTCGTGATGTTTGGTGGCGTGCCAGCAATTGCAAACAGACCAATCCAGAGTTCACCGGAAAAACCTGGAATTTTTTCACTGATCGCTGGGACATCCGGCAAGGCAGGCGAGCGCTTTTCAGAACTGACGCCTAGCGCGCGCAACTGACCCTGGCGAATGTTATTCAAGGCAGAGGGGAGGCTGGCAAATGCTATCGGGACCTGTCCGCCGAGCACATCGGCCATGGCGGGTGCGACGCCCTTGTATGGAATATGTTCCATTTTGACGCCTGCACGCTGATCAAGCATGACACCCAGCAAATGATTCACGGTGCCGTTTCCGGCCGAGGCATATTGATATTTGCCTGGATTGGCTTTCACAAGAGCCAAAAACTCATCCAGCGTTTTGGCAGGAAACGAAGGGTGAACGACCAGCACGTTGGGCACACTGCCAACCATGGTGATTGGAATAAAGTCCTTGATCGGATCAAAGCCGACGTTTTTATACAGCGATGGGTTGATTGCCTGTGCACTGTTGACAGTCATCAATAGTGTGTAGCCGTCCGGTGCAGCTGACTTTGTCTGTGCCGTACCAATGTTGCCGCCCGCGCCCGGTTTATTGACAATGACGACCGATTGCTTGAGTGTCTCTGCCAACTCGGCGGCGATGAGTCTTCCAACAATATCGTTTGTGCCGCCAGGGGATTGTGGAACGACCATTGTGATGGCATGGTTTGGATAGCTGGCACTGGATTGCGCCGTAGCTGAGGTTGCTGTGATCGCGGTTAAGGCCGTGGCAAGCGTCACCATCAGGCCCGAGATCCGGCAAAACCGGTATATAGGTGCAATTGTCATGGTGAGGCGCCTGTTTGTAATGGTTGTCATATTGAGTGCTCCCGCCAATCATATACGACAGGTCCCATGGATTGCTTCGTGATGACTTCTTGTGAGTCATTCTCGCAGATACAATACGTCCGCAGCGAGGTATGCGGCCGCTCAAGACACGACTTTGGACAAACGATGACTTCTCACGAACGACAGCAACCCGAATCACTGAGTGATGTGTTTTTTTCGTTCAGCCGCCTGGCCATACAGGGCTTTGGCGGTGTGCTGGCCTACATGGAGCATGAACTGGTTGAAAAAAAACACTGGCTGACGCGCGAAGAGTTTATTGAAGAGTGGGCAGTTGCCCGCACGATGCCGGGTCCTGCTGCGTTGAATCTGAGCATGATGGTCGGCGCACGCTACTACGGAATTCGAGGTGTTTTAGCCGCCCTGGCAGGCATGTTCCTGCTGCCATCGATCCTGATCCTGCTGCTCGCCCTGGGTTATGCCCGCTTTGGCGAAAATTCTTATGTTCTGGGGGCCATCCGTGGAATGGGTGCAGTTGCCTCAGCCTTATTTATCGCGACTGGACTCAAGTTACTCTCGGCGCTTCAAACAAATACGCTAGGGATTTATATATGCAGCGTGCTGGTGGTCCTGAGCTTTCTTGGGATCGTTGTTTTCCATTGGGGCGTTGTGAACGTGTTGCTGGGTCTGGGTGGTCTGGGCTGTGTAATCGCCTATCTGAAACTCAAGGCCCAGACAGCATGAATGAGTCGAATTCAATACTGATGCAGTGGGCGCAGTGGCTGGATCTGTTTCAACATTTCCTGTCTTACTCCATCGCTTCAATTGGTGGGCCACTGGTGTTGCTGCCAGAGATGCATCATTACCTTGTGACAGAGCAGCATTGGCTGACGGATGGTCAATTTAGCGCTTCGATTGTGCTTGCACAGGCGGCACCCGGACCTAATATTTTGTTTGTGGCACTGATGGGCTGGAATATCGGCTTGAATGCAGGGGGCTATTTGCTGGGTGTCGGAGGTGCGATGCTCTGCATGGTAGGAATGCTGCTGCCAAGTTCGGCTGTGGTGTATGTGACGGCTGGCTGGGTGCAACGCAACCGGAACCTGAGGACGGTCCGGGCGTATAAGCAGGGCATGAGTCCGATTGTGATCGCCATGCTGATTGCGTCGGGCTTCACGCTTGCGACCGCCAATACAGAAGCCTCACACGACTGGCCACTCTGGGTCGTGACGGCCACCACCACCCTGATCGTGTGGCGCACCAAAGTCCCCATGCTCTGGTTGCTGGCCGCCGGTGCTGTCCTGGGCGCGACGGGTATGCTCTAAGTCATTGGCTGGAAGGGTTCAGTAAAAAGATTTTTCCTCAAGCGAAAGCAACGGGAATGCACTTAACATGTGCGACGGTCCGAGGATGGGGGCCTGATGTAAATAGCTTGAGTCCAGTTCCGTCATCGAATTGACACCGACCAACCCCATGCAGCTGCGCACTTCCTGTTCAAGAATCTCAAGCAGGCGCACCAGCCCGGCCGACCCGCCCGCTGCCAGCCCCATGCATTGCATGCGACCGATGCCCACCATGTCGGCGCCTGAGGCGATGGCCTTGACGATATCCGTGCCACGATTGATTCCACCATCGACAATCACTTTTGCACGCCCGTTGATGGCCTGCACGACTTCGGGCAATACGTCGAGCGAGCCACGGTCATGGTCAAGCTGACGACCTCCATGGTTTGAAACATAAACCATGTCCACCCCGTGTTCGACGGCCAGAGATGCATCTTCGGCCGTGGCAATGCCTTTGAGAATCAGCGGGATTTTTAATATGGATCTCAGTCGTTCGACGTCCTTCCAGGTCAGCGTTGCCTGATGTTCACGACCCGGTACGACACTGCGTCGGATATTTCTTTTTGCCATATCCCGTTCGCGCCGGCTGTAGTATGCCGAGTCTACTGTCAGACAAAATGCGCTGTAGCCTGCGTCCATTGTGCGAGCGGCCATATTGTCGACCCAGTTCGCATCGCCGTGCACATATAGCTGAAAAATACGCAACGCCTCAGGGACTGTTTGCGCAACATCCTCAAGAGTGGGTTCGCAAACGGAGCTCAGCATATGGGCAACGCCATAATCTAGCGCTGCACGCGCTGACGCTGCACCTGCCTCTTTGGCAAACAGTTCGAGACTGCCTACCGGTGCGAGAAGCAGGGGAAGGCGTAACTTACGCCCTAAAAAAGTCGTTCCGGGTTCAATATGGCTGACATCGCGCAAGACACGCGGCCGAAAGGCCAGGGAGTCGAGTGCTGCACGATTACGCCTGACGGTGGTTTCGGTTTCTGTTCCACCAACGATATAGTCCCAACTGTCATGGTTGAGCTTCTGGCGTGCCTTCTGAACGATTTCATGCAGCGTTAAAAAGTCTGGGTCTGCCGCGGATCGACGGCCAGACGGATTGGATGCTGTCATTGTGACTTGTCTCATTATTAGAATGTTTAACAGTCACTTTAGGCATCCTCGCCACCTTTGTCAACGCGTCTAGTTCGCGCACATCTGCTGATACTGCGTCACACGTCCGTACTGATCAACGATCGGCACAGAAACGAGCTGGCAGGGGCGTGGTGGAACATAGGGAGCATAGGGCACCACGGGTTGCGGCACGACAACGACAGGTGGTGGTGCATAGTAAACAGGAGGGGCGGAATAGGTGTTTGCAATCGCTGCACCCACGCCCACGCCGATGACTGCACCCACCGCAGCGGCTGCCCAGGGATTGACTGAATTATTGTAGTAACCCCCTCTGTAGCCACCGCCATAACCACCCCTGTATCCGCCATAGCCGCCATAACCATAACCACCGGCCTGGGCAGGACTGACTGCAGCTGCGGCAAGTGCCAACGCAGCAAGAACAAGAGTAAGTGACTTTTTCATAACGCCTCCAACGAATGGACTGTCCACCGTATGCGTGCATTTTAAAACAAAGCCATACTTGGGGGGGTAAAAGTGCAGTTCCGGTCTAGATAGGCATTTCAATCTGTTACGCAGAAAGTCGCGTCAGGCGTCAGTAGCTTTTGCCTCACGGCGAGCGCCATTTGACTGTTCTGGCGATTATTTGCGTGGTCACTGCATAATGCAGGAGTCGAACGGCAAGGCACGTATAGACAATCAGCATTGCCATTGCGGCAGCAGATGCAACACGCCCTGTCTCATCAATATGAATCACTGCAATTGATGCCAGCATGGTCTCGGATGCATACAGAAAAATCACGGCAGAGAGTGTAGTCATACTGCGCAGGAATAAATAGATCCAGATATCAAATAATGCTGGCAGGCACACACGGATCGTCACCCTGGAGAACAGACACCAGAAGGACGTATTCAGTGATTTGCCGACTGATTCAATTTCTTTATCCAGGCCTTTGAGCGCTGTGAGCGATGTGAGATGTGGCACGCTGTACAGATGCGTCACTGTGCTGACGACCAAAATCGACAGGCCGCCATACAAGAACCCAAATGGGTTACCTGGTTGATTAATGAACATCAGATACGCCAGGCCCAGAACAAGTCCTGGTATCGCCATCGGTAATAACATGAGCATCTGCAACGCTTTGCGCAGCCCAGAGTCATGTCGAGGTTTTTCGACGATATACGCACCAAGAAAAGAAATGACGCAGCCAAAGCTGGCGACAAGAAATGACATGAGTAGCGAATTTGTAAAGTTTGACCAGCCGACCCCCTCAATCTGAAAAACATAATTTTGAAGCGTCAGACTCAGGTTATAGGGCCAAAACTTGACCAGTGCGGCATACTGCGCCATTCCTAGGATTCCCAGTATGCAGAGCGCGATGAGGGAGCAAAATAGGAAATAAAACGTATCACGTGGGCAAGACGGCTTGGGCTGATATGGAACAGAGCGTGCCGTGAGTTGAGAGCTTTGTCTGTTTGCAACCATACGCTCTAATGCAAACACGAGGATTGCCGGGATCATGAGCACCACAGAGATCACGGCACCCATTTCAAAATTTTGCAGACCCACAACCTCTTTGTAAATATCTGTAGCGAGAATATTAAAGTCACCACCAATGACCTTGGCGATTCCAAAGTCAGTAAACACACTGATGAATACGACGAGAAAGGCTGTAATCACGCCGTAGCGGCAGGTGGGCCACGTCACCGTCAGGAAGGTACGGGTTTGACTCGCATGAAGAATTTCGGCAGCATGATAAAGACGCTGGTCAGCATGCATCATCGCCGTCAGCATGATCAGGGCCGCATGTGGAAAGGTCCACACCACAGATGCAACAATCATTCCCAGAGGGCCATAGATTGAATGCCCGAAGAGATAATCTTTGAATAGCCCCTGATTGCCGAACAGATAGATCAGAGCGATGGCTTTGAGGATGCCGGGGATGAGCAGGGGGACGAAAGCAATTCCCTTGAAAAATCCCTTGCAATGCATACGGCTTCTAGTTAAGCCATAGGCATATAAAAAAGCGAGCGGGATGACGATCAAACTCGTCATCCCGGCAACAAACAGACTGTTAAAAAAAGAAGAGAACAGTGTTTGTGTACTGAAATAAATGGAATAGTTCGCGAGTCCGACGAACTGTCCCTTTGTGTCACGTAAACTTCTCAACACCAGAATTCCGATTGGCAGGACAATGGTCAACACAGCAGCGAAGCAATAGGTCAGCAACACGACGCTCAGCCAGCGATCACTCCTGTCTTTCGGTGGCGAGGTGGGCGAGGCAGATTGCAGACTGAGCACACTCATGACGCAAAAAGCTGAATATGTTCTGCCGGAATGGTCGCCTCAAATTGCTGGCCCATTGCAAGTTGGTGCACAGAGAATGCCTTTTTGGAAACATCAACTTTCAGGAGAAGCGTTTGGGCAAGATTGAGTTCCAGGCGCACAATTGCGCCAAGATACTCAACCTTGGTAATCGTCGCGAGACGGTCACACTTGACTTCAGATGATGCGTTTGCCACATGGGGGCGCCTAACGGCGCTCAGGACAATGTCTTCTGGCCTGATGAGTGCAGTGATCGCTTGCCCGTTTGCAAACGTATGCTCAGGGCACTGGATGCTCAGGCCGGACACCTCGATATGATTCGTGTCGAGGATGTGGCCCGTTAATAAATTGCTCACCCCGATAAAGTCGGCGACAAAGGGCGTGCGTGGCTGGTTGTAAATCTCCCAGGGTGTACCAATCTGCTCAATTCTGCCTTGATTCATCAGAATGATTTTGTCAGAAAGGATTTGTGCCTCTTCCTGGTCGTGGGTCACCATGATGGTTGTAATGCCCAGCCTGATTTGCAGATCGCGAATCTCGGTTCGCAAACGTGTTCTAACTTGGGCATCCAGTGCTGACAAGGGCTCGTCGAGCAGTAGCAATGAAGGGGATACGGCCAACGCCCTGGCAAGCGCCACGCGCTGTTGTTGACCACCAGAGAGCTGACTTGGGAATTTTTTTTCATGCCCCGAAAGTGAAAGTAGACTGATCAGCTTAGTGGCAGCCTCCTGCACAAATTTTTTCGGTTTATTTTGATTCACCAACCCAAAACCAATATTGCTCACCACATCCAGGTTGGGAAACAAGGCGTAGGACTGAAAAACGATACCAACGTCTCTTTTTGATGGAGGCAGATCGTTGATGCCTTCCCCTTTTTTAATCATGTCTCCAGACGATGGGTGCTCCAGTCCTGCAAGGCAGAGCAGTAGCGTTGTTTTACCGCACCCAGACGGGCCGAGAAAACAGACAAACTCGCCCTCATCAATTGTGAATGAGACATCTTTAAGTACTGAGGTGCGTCCATAACTCTTGGTTAGGTTGCGGACTTCAAGATAAGCAGGCCGTATGCTCTGTTTGATCGGAGTCGCTGTGAGCGCTGTATTGACTGGCATGACTTATTTCTTCGGTTCTGTTTTGACGTCATAGCGTTTGCGCCATTCACTGATGATCGAAGGGTGATTGTTTGCGGCCCAAGCAAAATCATTTTTAATCATTCTGCTAGCCAGCTCAGGCGGAAGATTTTCTGCAGATTGAGACTTGACTGGGAACGCAACAACTTCCGCCCGTTTTGCGTATGCGTCCATGGCTGCTTCTGAAACGGCCCAGTCCACAAAGGTTTTTGCATCGTCTGGATTTTTGGTCGCTTTCATGATTGCGACCGCTTGCATTTCCCAGCCGACACCTTCTTCAGGAATGATGATTTCAATCGGCGCACCCATTGTTTTCAAGGTTGCAGCGCGCCAGGGCAGAGAAATCCCTACGACATATTCGCCCGTTGCAACCTGTTCGCAGGGTTTAGAGCCCGAGTGAGAATATGAGGCCATATTCTGGTCTAGTTGATCCATGAATGCCCAGGCTTTCTCAGGACCCCACATTTGCAGCCAGCCAGATACGTTTAAAAATCCTGTGCCGGAAGATGCTGGATTTGGCATCGTGATTTGCCCTTTGTAGGCCGGCTGTGCGAGGTCAGACCAATGCTCAGGTTTGGGAATGTTTTTCTTTTTTGCCTCAATGGTGTTGAAGCATATTGCAGAAGCAAATCCCCATAATCCTGTCCACGTTGGCGGGCTACGTGGATCGCGATAACGCGCATCAAGCTGCTCGAGCCCTTTTGGGGCATAGGGCATGAACAGATTCATTGCATCGAGCGCTAGCATATTGGTCGCCGCATGACCAAAGAACACATCGTTTCTCGGGTTCTCCTTTTCGGCAACCGCCCTGGCCTGTATGACACCTGTTGAGTCCCTGACCCAGCTCACCTTGATTTCCGGATGCGCCTTTGCAAACCTTGCCGAAAAGTCTTTCAGGTTGTCACCTTCAACCGAGCTGTAAATCGTCAGCTCACCTGCGTATGCCAGTGCTGCGGATATTGTCAGGGCGAAACCCGTTAACAGGCACGAGACAAGGTGTGTGACTTTACTTGGATGCATTATGTTCCTTTGCAGTGGGTAGATAACGATTGATCGGCGAGATCGCGTGTGATGTCAATATTTATTTAAAGCAATTTCCATGCCGCTTGCGCGCATCAGCAAGCACGCATAAAATTTCAAACATCATGGTCATGCCAACAAGTGCGGTATTGCCTGTGGGATCAAATGGAGGGGAGACCTCCACTACGTCACCGCCGATCAGATTGAGACCCTGTAAGCCTCTGATCAGTTGTTGTGCTTCATATGTTGTCGCGCCGCCAATTTCGGGCGTGCCCGTTCCCGGTGCATACACAGGATCCAGAAAATCAACGTCAAAACTGACATAAGTGGGGCCATCTCCAACTACTTCTCTTGCAAGCTTGAGTACGCCTTGAACACCCAGACGGTGGTATTCATCGATATCAACGACGCGAATGCCTTGCTCGATCCCCCAGTTATTTTCACTGTCGTTGTATAGCGCACCTCTGATTCCGATCTGAATCGTTCGGTGAGGGTCTAGCAGCCCTTCTTCAATTGCACGTCTGAAGGGTGTGCCATGGGTGTATTTGCTGTGGCCAAAGTACCGATCCCAGGTATCTGTGTGTGCATCAAAATGAATCATGCCAACAGGACCTTCTTTTGCAATGGCACGCATCACGGGCAGCGTCACAAGGTGATCTCCTCCTGCCACAAGCGGAATAATATTTTTTTCCTTGAAAATTTTAAAAAATGCTTCAATTCGCATTAATGTGTCTACAAGATCAACTGGGTTGACTGGTGCGTCCCCTAGGTCGGCGCACCGGCATAGCTCAAAAGGGCTGATGCCTGAGGCGCGATTGACATTGCGTGCCAGAGTCGACAGGTCACGAATCTGCCTAGGCCCATGCCTGGCGCCTGCTCGGTTGGTTGTGCCTCCATCCCAGGGAATGCCCGCTAGACCAATATCCACCTGCTCAATCAGTGGATTATCCATTTCAAGATAAGGCAGGCGCATGAACGTCGCGATCCCGGCAAACCTGGGGAGCACGGTGCCAGTGACTGGCAGGAATTTATTTTCGAGATTCATGTTCGCTCTTGAAAAATAGTGATTAGATGCTGATGACGGCTGTTACCATCTCGTGATTGTTTGATCCTACTGAAGGATCATGTAAACAAAAATACACATTTCACGAAGTTCACTTATCAGTTTTTCCAACTTTCATTTCCGGATGTCAGTCAATGCTCAGAAATATTGACTTAAAGCGCTTGAAGTTATTCAAACAAGTCGCAGACTGTGGCGGACTGACGGCTGCTGAAACCGCCCTAAATATCAATCTTCCTGCGATCAGCGCACACCTTGCCGCGCTTGAGGCTTCATTAGGTCTGAGGTTGTGCGAACGAGGGCGCAAGGGATTTCGATTGACAAGTGAAGGCCAGGTTGTGCTGGCAGCATGCAATCGACTGTTGGTCTCGCTCGAAGAGTTTCGCTCTGAAGTCAGTGCTGTCAACGACAGGATTTCGGGACATCTGAGAATCGGGATCGTCGACAATACGACGACAGACAAGAATTGCAACGTGGTCCACGCGCTTGAAAAACTCAAGAGCCAAAGTCGGGATCTCGAAATCAATATTGATATTGATAAACCATTCGAACTTGAACGTGCAGTGTTGGATGAAAAGCTAGATATTGCGATCGGCCCTTTTCACATCACAAACCCTGGTATTGATCAGTTCTCTTTATACAAAGAAAGGGTTTCGCTATATGCCGGGTCCACGCATGCGGTCTTTCATTCAGGCAAACCCGTCCAGCTTTCTGATCTGGTCGGTCGGGATTACGTCACCAGAGGATACCTGCGAGAGTCTCAGGTTGTGCAACAGCATGTCTCCATGCACTCCTGCGCCATAGCGCAGAGCCTGGAAGGTATTGCGATTTTGCTTCTAACAGGCAATTACCTGGGTTACTTGCCGGACCATTATGCGCTAAGCGGGACATTCAACGATACATTGCGTGCAGTCATGCCTGAGACATTTAGCTATGACACCGAATTTAAAATCATTACACGCAAGAGCAAACAGCCTACACGCGCAGTGGCAGCACTATTGACGCTACTGCTCAACAAAGAGTAAAGGTATAAAACTGATGCACCTACCTGCCCATCCGAATACGCCAGTGCCCGATTTAAGCCCCTTTCTTTGCGGGCCCTTGCATATGGATTTTGTATCGAGCCCCATAGGCGGAGAGATTGGACTCACGCATTGTCCAGGCCGAAACAAGGTTGATACAAGAGGGCGCCTCTGGCAAAGAGATCTGGCCAGTGATCTGGACGCGATGGTGACTGTCGGCGTCAAGACTCTTGTCACGCTGATTGATGATCAGGAGCTTGACAGACTTGGGGCGGGTGCGTTGCCGTCACTTGTTCACTCACGTGCAATCCAATGGCTTCATCTCCCCATCACTGATTACGGCGTTCCGAACGGCAAAGTCCTCTTACAGTGGCGTGGATTACTCGGTGGATTGCTGGATCAATTGCGTAAAAACGAACGTGTGCTGCTTCATTGTGCTGCAGGCATGGGGCGCTCGGGAATGATGGCAGCGACACTGCTGAAAGCTTCAGGAATGACGCCAGAAGATGCGATTGGTCTAATTCGTCAGAATAGGCCCGGTACTGTTGAAACATCCGAGCAAGAAAAGTTTATTCATGATTTTTGATCGACACACCACTGATGTGAAGTTGAGTTGCAAGCATACAAACATGAGTATTATCAATATGAGCAATTTGAAGCAGCCTGTTTTGTTTTTTTGTACTGTATTACTGACGATATTTTTTTCACACGTCACCTGTGCTCAAACATACGTTGCGAATCAATCTGATTATGCAGTGACACAAAATTACTATGTCACGATCATTGGAAAGGGATTTTCTGCAATACCCAGACTCGCTCAATTAAATTTATTCGCAAACCTGTTACCCAAAGGAGGAGATATTCATCATCATTATTCCGGTGCACTGTATGCCGAAACATATCTCGACTGGGTTGAGGCAAAAGGGTTGTGTATTGACCGGACAAACTACAAGGTAGAGTTCAGTGTGCCACCACCGATTGGTGCAGATTGCTTACCCGCTGCACAGGTGCGTGCTGATGAGGCCTTTTATCGCCAGTTGCTCATGCGTTGGTCCGATAAGGACTATAGCAACCATTCCCATGAAACGCTGCCACCAGACCAGCAGTTTTTTAAAACCTTTGAGTATTTCACCACTATTTCCGAGGCCGATCACAAGGATGGTTTGCTGATACTGAAGCAAAGGGCAATGGATGAAGGCTTGCAATATATTGAGACCATGCTGATACGCGCCCCGAGCGCGCAGCCCACTGCGCTGGATACTGCGTTAGATCGATTAAGCCCACTCGATCGTGAAGCAGACATCGATGCAGAACTGGACGTCGCATGGACCCGCATGGAAAATGATACAGAATTCCAGCGATCAATTCTCTCCTATGCCGCGTCAATCGACAAGGCAACTGACGGTCTGGATGGACCTGAGTTCATGTTGAGGACACAGGCCTATGTCATGCGAAATGATCGTCCCTCCGCGGTCTTTTCCAGTATGTATGCTGGCTTTAACGCAGCTCAAAAAACAGATAAGTTAGTCGGTATGAATATTGTAGGTGCAGAAAATAACGCCATTGCGATGCGCGACTATCGGCTGCACATGAGAATGCTTCGTTATCTGAAAGGTAAGTTCCCTGGCTTGAATCTGGCGTTGCATGCTGGTGAACTTTCTCTTGGTATGGTGCCGCCCGAGGGTCTGCGTCATCATATTCGGGAGGCAGTTGATATTGCTGGCGCCCGGCGCATTGGTCATGGTCTCGATATTGCTTATGAGTCAGACGCGGATCGGCTTTTAATGAAAATGAAGCAAAAAAAAGTTGCAGTCGAGATTAATTTATCTAGCAATGCATTGATTGCAGGAGTCGAGGGCTCCGCACACCCGGTGACTATTTACATGCAGCATGGGGTTCCGATTGTGATCTCAACGGATGATGAGGGTGTGTCGCGTAGCAGCATCAGTCATGAGTATTTTCTTTTTATGAGCCGGTATCAGCCGTCTTATGCCGTGCTCAAACAAACTGTGTACAACAGCATACGCTACTCTTTTTTGACGCAGGCAGATCAGGCTGTACAAATTCAACTGCTCGATCAACGGTTCACTGCCTTTGAGAAGAAGATCGCTGCAATGGTCAGAGGTTTTCCGATGCAATGAAATGCGTGCGCTCAGTTCAGGACGGGTATCCCGTGGGCCGCCTTTTTAAAAAAAAGCCTTCACGAGAAACTAAAAAAATTTGTTTAGTTTTTTCAGACGCGCCAGCGCCATCTCGCTTGGCTCAGGATATTTAACCCGTTCGTCATCTTCATTGAAGGTCATGACGAGCATTTTCTTTTTGATTAATTTTTTGATCGCAGCATGAATCGATGCGGGCGAGGCAATTTCTTTATGCGCAATGATGGTCGAAATGTTGATTTTTTTTCGTACAAAATAGCTTGCTGTAATGAGATTCAGCACGCGAACTTCGGTTGTATCCATCCCATAAGCTTTGTCAATTTCTTGGGAAAGGGTATAAAAATGTAAATAGGGGTTGTCATTTTTCATTGCAATCGCGCACAGGCGTGCGTGTAGTTGAATATTAAAATTTTTCGTAACTTATTGAAAAATATTAACTTCTGCAACTATGTATATAAAATATATCTTATGATTAAAAATTATTAACTTAATGGAATATGCAGATTGATCGCAAAGCGGTCTCGATTTCTGCGACGGTCGCTCGGTCGCTTGTCATCCTGATGCAGACGGGTATCAGGAAAGAGAATTATTTACTCAGTGAAAATTCCTGTAGTTGTTGGCGAGCATAAGGTGTAAGTCCCTCGGACATCGACTTCCACGGTATGACAACTCCATCGAATACCTGAACGACGTGTGGCAGAAAACCTTCCACTGTTATTCCGGTTTTATCAAAGCAATAGGGGAATTCCTTCTCGGCACTGAGGGAAAATTGTTCGTAGCCAGATACCATATCGAGCGTGAAATCCTTTTCTTTCTTTGCCAGTGCAACGAAATGATACTGAGCAATAGACTGAGCAATTCGTTGCCAGGCGTCGCCGGCGAAAACATCTCCAATCAGGACGGGTCGGCTCATGCGCAGTGAATACAGGCCACAAGATTGGTAGGTGCTGGGGTACGGTCCCGTCATGTTGTCCGTCCGGATTTCTTTGTACATCCAATCTGTTGCCGGATGTTTCAGGCTGACGGTATATGATTCAGAGCCGCGTGTATCTTCAATTTTGATCTTTTCTTTAAATGCCAGGTACGCGTTGAGTTTTTGTGTGCTGGCCGTGTCGAGATCGAGCTGAATATATGAGCGTTGAACCGTATACACAGCTTGCTCTGAAGGCGTCACTTTGATTGCGTCGTCAATCACAACGAATGATTTGAAGTTTGCAATCATTTGACCTGTCGATTCAATCTCTGTGATGCGTTGTGTGTAGGCATCGAGTAGACACTGACTGGATTGAACGTGCGTTGCCAACGCAGCGTTGTCATCAATAAAGCAATAGCTGGAGGTAAAGCGCAGCCATGACACTTGTCCTGCCGTGAATATTTTTGCTGCATTTGGCGAGAGCCGCCCTTTGGCTAACTGAAAGGCGCCTGTCAGCGCATCATCGAGTGTCGACAGCTGTGCAGAGTTGCAAATTGCGCGCTCCATCCTGGACTGTGCCTTGGCACAATCAAAACTTGCTGCCTGTGCACTGCCGGCCAACAACAACGCAACAGCCAGGTTGAATGATATTTTCATATTTGACGATTCTGATCCATTCTGTTTATTTGGCTGATGCGAATGAAAGGCATTCCTGCTTGAGTTTGCCGTGCTTACAACCGTCGGGCGCATGATAAATTCCATCATATCGGTTTATATGCAAAGGAAGGCCGCCATGTCGCGTAGAAAATTTATGACCGCAAGCCTGGCGTTTACTGCGGTTGTCATTTCGCTCGTCAATGATAGCGCGGGTGCGCAGACATATCGGCCCGTGCCAGAACTGAGATATGAGGTGATTCCACCCATCCCTCCCGGACGGCCAGTGATCTGGCGCCCAGGTCACTGGCGCTGGAATGGCTGGCAGTACATCTGGGTTCCGGGAGCCTATATTTCTCGTGGACCGCGGTACGGCAGGTGGGTGCATGGCCACTGGGTCAATCGGGGTGGCGCGTGGGTTTGGGTTGGGCCGCACTGGCAATAATACGCGCATAAAGCAAGTCATCCCTCCAATACAGATTTAAAACTTTTCGAGATTATCAATGACAATACGCATGCCTACCGTTGCTGAATATGTTGTAAACAGGTTGGCTGATTTAGGTGTTGATCGTGTGTTTGGTGTGCCAGGTGACTACGCGTTCCCCTTTGACGATGCCATTGAAGCTTGCGACCGGCTGCAGTGGATTGTTTGTGCCAATGAATTGAATGCTGCCTATGCTGCAGATGGTTATGCGCGGGTAAATGGAGTATCCATTCTCTCAACCACCTATGGCGTAGGTGAATTAAGTGCCCTCAATGGTGTGATGGGCGCTCGAGCGCAGCGCCTTCCCGTCTTTCATATTGTGGGTGCTCCGAGTACTCAAATCCAGAAGCGGGGTCTGATTACCCATCATACGTTGGGTGATGGAGTGTTTAATAACTTTCAACATTTGTCAGCAGCGGCCTGTTGTGTCTCGGCCTATTTGACTCCTGATAATGTCATTGACGAAATGGAGCGCGTGATTCGAGAGGCATTGCGACTCAGTGCACCAGCCTACATTACGGTGCCGATGGATATGGCCAAAATGCCGGTCATAGGCACCCCGGTTAAAGGTGTGCCATTAGGAAAAATTAAAAGAGCCCTGAGCGATCCCGCATCTCTAGACGCGGCACTTGATTTTGTAGTGAGCAAGATCCAGCGTGCCAAAAGCATCGTCGCCTTACCTGCGTATCTGGTCGCCAATTATGGTTTGACGCATGCCTTGTTAGCACTTCTGGCTCAAACCAAGATGCCATATGCAACGACGCCGATGGATAAAGGCGTTATTTCAGAGTCTCATCCGAATTACCTTGGAATCTACAGCGGGGCATGGTCAAGTCCAAAGGATTTGAAGGGCGTGGTTGAGGATGCTGACCTGATTTTAGATATCGGAGGCATTGTTTTTGAAGATTTCAACACAACATTCTGGACGGACGATATTTCCCCGTTAAAAATGATTACGCTAGGGGATAACTTCGTCAGATTAGGGAGCACTATTTTTACCGGAGTGATGCTTGAAGACATGCTGACTGGTTTGACAGCACGTGTTGGTGCTGTTCCAGCACAGGATTTCAATTCAACACTTTCAGTAATGCCAATGAAGGGAATCGCAAGTGATCCCACTGCATCCGTCAATTTTTATCCTCGCTTGCAAGAGATGCTGAAGTCTGGGGATGTACTTGTTGTGGAGACGGGGACGTGCACGATCCATTCAACGCCGATGTGGCTCCCCGATGGAGTCGGATTCCAGACGCAGACTTTGTGGGGCTCCATTGGCTGGGCAACCCCTGCGGCATCAGGTATTTGTATGGCGAACAAAAAAGGACGCACGATTCTGGTGACAGGAGATGGCTCTCATCAGTTAACCGCAAATGAAATTGGGGTCATGGGCCGCTATGGTGTCAAGCCGATTATCTTTGTTTTGAATAATGGTGCTTTTGGTGTGGAGATTGTTTTAAGTGAACAAGGTCCTAGCTATGACGATTTGGCAAAATGGAACTACTCTCAAATTCCTGCAGCGATGGGTTGTACTGAATGGTTGAGTGTCAGAGTGCATACGGTTGCCGAACTTGATGCTGCGATCGAGAGAGCCAATAAACATGATGGCGCTTCTTATATTGAAGTCATGATTCCTGCTGCAGAAAGTCAGCCACTTCCAGAAAGCATTCAGAATCAAATCTATCAATCAAATATCCCTGCCCAGGCTTAAGGAGTGCGCGATGCGTATATTAAATTCATTCATTTTCATTGTGTTGTATGTTCAAAGCGGTTTGCTTTTTGCAGCAGCAGATACGATTTTCCTGGGTGGCCCCATCGTGACGGTGAATGCCAAAAATGAAGAAGTTCAGGCACTCGCCGTTCAGAATGGAAAGATTGTCGCAGTCGGTTCTGAAACAGATATCAAAAAAAAATGGCTCGCTCAAGATACAAGGGTGGTCGACTTGCATGGACAGACGCTTATGCCTGGTTTCGTAGAGCCTCATGTGCATATTGTGCTGACTTCGATGGTAGAAGGTTTGTGGCTCGACCTTTCTAACTTTACGTTGCCGTATGACACAGTCGAAACGATCAGCCAAAAACTGAAGATGCAGCTCAAGACGCTGCCGGCTGGTGGGTGGCTAGCTGGCTTTGGAGTGGATCCTTCCAGAACCTCTCCATTTATGGATGAATTAAATGCCGATATTCTGGACAAAGTATCTACTGATGTTCCCATTTTCATTATTAATCAATCGGGTCATATTGCTTATGTGAATCACAAGGCACTCGCGCTCGCTGGTGTGACCGATCAGACACCTAATCCTCCCGGTGGTGGTATCTATGTCAAAGATGCACAGGGCAAACTCACTGGCAAGCTGATTGAGCCGCCAACTTATTTGCCATTTCAGGCAAAGATGCCAGCCCCTACTGAAGCTGAGCTCGTCCAGGCAATGCAAAAAACTACCAGGAAGATGGCTGCAAAAGGTATCACGACGTCTGCAGAAATTACCCTGGGAGCAAATCTGGGTCTCGAAAACGAGCTCAAGCTATTTAAAGGCCTGACAGCAAGTGAAGGTTTGCCGATCCGTATTCGAGCTTATCTGTATGGACCTGCCATCCCTCAGGGATTTAATGCTCTTGCACCCAATGATGGCGACGACCGTTTACGTTTTGTCGGTGTAAAATTTCTTTCTGATGGTTCAACTCAGGGATTAACTGCTGCGTTAAATGAACCCTATGTTTATCCAATCGGAACGAAAGAACGGGGCGAACTTGATTACAAAGATGAAGAACTTTTCAATTTAATCAAACCTTACTTTGATCAGGGCTGGCAGATTTCTATCCATGCGAATGGTAGTCGGGCCATTGACCAGACACTCAGTAATTATTCAAAATTACTGGCCGGCAATGCTCATCCAGAATCTCGCAGACTACGAATTGAGCATTTCACAATCAATACGTCTGACCAGGTGAAAAAAGCCAAACTGTTGGGTGTTGTTCCAGGATTTACGATTGGACACGTTGACTACTGGGGTGAAGCTTTTCATGATCATATCGTGGGGTCAGACAGGGCGGATCGCATTGACCCGTCTGCTTCCTTTAAGAAAGAAGGGGCGCGGTTTACTTATCATAGTGACTCTCCTGTTTCGCCTTATGGTCCCTTGAGATACATCTCTCAGGGCGCCACACGCTTGTGGCAGCTTCCTCCTCAAAAAGTACTCGGTGCCGGTGAGCGCGTGTCCGTAGATGATGCGATTCGGGCGGTCACAATTGATGCGGCATACCAAATGATGTCGGATGACAAGATTGGAAGTTTAGAAATCGGTAAGTTGGCAGATTTTGTGATCCTGGATAAAAATCCGCGTAAAACAGAACCAGAGCAAATTGCCAACATCAAGGTTAATGAAACCTGGGTGGATGGTAAGAAGCAAAATTGGTGATGATTGAGTTGAGCGATGTGTGCGGCTTGAATCAGCCTCGGGCCGCACACGGTAGATTATTTAGCTCGTGCGTTGAGCGCGTAGTGTTTTGGCGGCCGAAATCATATTCGTCAATGCAGGAATGACTTCTGACCATTGACGCGTTTTGAGTCCACAATCTGGATTGACCCACAGTCTTTCTGATGGAATACGCTCAGCCGCTTGTCTCATTAATTGAACCATATGTTCTTGCGTCGGAGTGTTGGGCGAGTGGATGTCGTACACGCCTGGTCCAATCTCGTTCGGATAGTTGAAGTCATCGAACGCATCGAGTAGCTCCATGTCAGAGCGTGAAGTTTCAATAGTAATGACGTCTGCATCCATATCGGCAATAGATGCGATGATGTCATTAAACTCCGAATAGCACATATGTGTATGAATCTGTGTTTCATCCCGCACGCCATTTGCTGTGATGCGAAAAGACTCTATAGCCCAAGTGAGATATTCGCGCCATTCTGACTTGCGCAAAGGTAAGCCTTCTCTAAGCGCCGCCTCATCAATCTGAATAATCTGAACTCCCGCATTTTCCAGGTCGAGTACTTCTTCACGAATCGCGAGTGCCAGCTGGTAGCAAGATAGCGAACGAGGCTGATCGTCACGCACGAAAGACCAGTTGAGAATCGTCACGGGGCCTGTCAGCATGCCCTTCATTGGCTTATGCGTCAGTGACTGAGCGAATGTTGTCCATTGCACGGTCATCGCACGAGGTCGGCTGATATCGCCATAGAGTATTGGTGGTTTGACACAACGCGATCCGTAAGACTGTACCCAGCCGTTTTGGCTAAAGGCATAGCCGTCAAGTTGTTCTCCAAAATATTCGACCATATCATTGCGCTCGGCTTCACCATGTACAAAAACATCAAAGCCAAGCTGTTCTTGTTGTTCAACGCAATAGCTAATTTCATTTTGTATGATCTGGACATAGGAGGCTTCATCGATATCGCCACTTTTAAACTGACTGCGTGCGAGTCGTAACGCCGTAGTTTGCGGGAATGAGCCGATCGTAGTCGTAGGATATGCCGGCAAATTTAATTTCGCAGCTTGTAATCCAGAGCGTGCATGGTATGCGCTTTGTCTCTTACCCATTGCTTCATTTATCTTTCCCAGGTTAGTCTTCACTGTGGGGTTATTGACACGTCTGGATTTAAGTCTTTTGTCTACGGCAGCAAAGTTTGAGACTAGTGTTTCCTGGACTGCGACCCGCCCTTTATTCAGTGCAATTGCCAAAATGTTCAGCTCGTCTAGCTTCTGTACCGCAAATGACAGCCAAGACAATATTTCAGAGTCAAGTTTGTGCTCGTTTACCAAATCAACAGGCACGTGTAGCAGTGAGCACGATGGAGCTATCCATAAGCGGTCACCCAGTTCTCTATGAATGGGTTCTAACCATGCCAGAGTGGCATGCAAATTTGTCTTCCATATATTGCGACCACTGATGACACCTAAGGAAAGGATCCGGTTGGCAGGCCATTCTTTCACTACGGTTTTGACTTCATTGCGCGCCGAAATCGCGTCCAGATGCAAGCCATCAACCGGCAATGAGCAAATGAGCGAGAGGTTATCCTGCAGCCGACCGAAGTAGGTTGCTAGCAGGATTTTTAGTGGGCAGTTTGCAAGTGTTTGATAGGCTTCACTCAATGCGTCCTTCCATTGTTGCGTCAAATCAGTGACCAAAACAGGTTCGTCTATCTGCACCCATTCAAGCTTCTTTGATCCTAGCAATTCAAGTAAAGCTGCATATTCTTTGAGTAGTTTTGGTAACAGATCTAACTTGTCGGAGCCATCTTTTGATTTACCTAACCACAGGTACGTCAGCGGTCCAATCAATACGGGCTTAGCTTTGAATCCTGCTTTTTGTGCTTCTTCAATCTGTGCGAGTAATCTTTCCGGATTGAGTGCAAAAGTTGTGTTGGCACTGAATTCTGGCACGATGTAGTGATAGTTGGTGTCAAACCACTTCGTCATTTCTCCAGCGCGTACACAGCTGCAGTCGTGGCCGTTTACTGAGCGGCCGCGTGCAATACGGAAATATTGGTCAAGTTCATCAGCATCTGCGTGACGCACGCGATCAGGGATATGACCTAGCGTAAAACTCATATCCAGCACTTGGTCGTAAAAAGAAAAATCGCCTACTGGAACATAGTCTAAATTTGACTGGTGGTGCCAGTGACGTTTACGTAATTCAGCGCCTGTCGTAAAAAGATTCTCGCGGGGCGTTTGTTGCTTCCAGTAGTCTTCTAATGCAAACTTAAGTTCGCGTTTTGATCCTATCCGTGGAAAACCCAGATTGTGTGTCGTAACCATTTGTGATGTTGCTCATAAAAAGTAAATGATGCGACATCGTATGGCCTTCAATACATGAATACAAATGATATGATTTCATAAATCTATTAGATTTATTCATGCTTTATATTTTTAGAAATCAAGCCCTTATGATTGATCGAACACACCTGGCTGTTATAAGAGAGGTCGAGCGTAGCGGATCCGTGACCGCAGCAGCAGATGCTTTGTGCCTAACGCAATCAGCATTAAGTCACACGATCAAAAAAATTGAACAGCATTTGGGTGTGGCAATCTGGTCGCGTGAAGGCAGGCGAATGCGCTTGACACAAGCGGGCCAATATTTACTGACACTGTCAAACCGATTGCTCCCACAATTTGAGTACGCAGAAGAGCGCATGAAACAGTTTGCTCTGGGTCAACGAGGAACGCTGCGTGTCGGAATGGAGTGCCACCCCTGCTACCAATGGCTTCTGAAGGTCGTGTCACCTTACCTGGCTAATTGGCCCGATGTTGATGTGGATGTCAAACAAAAATTCCAGTTTGGTGGAATCGGCGCTTTGTTTGGACATGAGATTGATTTATTGGTGACACCAGATCCCTTGTATCGCTCGGGTTTAGTGTTTGCACCTGTTTTTGATTACGAACAAATCCTGGTGGTCAGTCAATCTCATCCGCTTGCAAACAAACAATACGTTATGCCAAAACATCTGGCGGATCAGGTTCTGATCACTTATCCAGTAGAAATTGAACGACTCGATATTTACAACCAGTTTTTGTTACCTGCAGGTCAGGCACCCAAACGTCACAAAGTGATCGAAACGACAGACATTATGTTGCAGATGGTTGCGAGCGGGAGGGGGGTGGCAGCCTTGCCACGATGGCTCGTCAATGAGTATGCAAATAAATTGCCTATTACTGCTCTCAAGCTTGGTCGCTCTGGAATTGCAAAACAGATATTTTTAGGCTTTCGTCAAACCGATGCCGAGCTTGATTATCTGAAGGGGTTTGTTAAGTTGGCCGAATCAATCAAGGACAGGGACTGAACTTGATTGATGCCCCGCACGTCAGGCCATTCCTGAGTGCTCTATCGTGCACGTCGTGCTACAGCATGCCCTGCTGTAGCACGACGCGTTTAGTCCTCGCGCTGCAAGTAGCTCTGGAAGACGCCGACGTGCACAAGCGCAGAGTCCGAGGCATTGGGCCACAGGTCTTCGGTGCGAAAGGCGACATCGAAGGTTGGCTCGTCCTCAGCTTCAATACCGTGTGCATGTGCGTCAGGTAATGGATATGCAGGTGTTTCTCGTATCACGACACCTTGCTTGCCGCGAATATATGCGGGCATGCGGATGTGTCCTGCAAAGAATTCATTCCGTACGCGCACACGGTCACCTGGCTTGAACTGTTCCCGGTCAGGCTTGTTGCTGCGTCCCGCAGCACTCGGGCCTGCCAGGGGAAAGTATCCATGAGCGAGTTTTTCAAGTTCTTCCCGGGTAGTGACTCCCTTTTCGACGAGCAATGTTGCGAGGCTGGTCAGAGTGCGCTCGTAATAACTTGCTGACATGTAATGGTATGGCGACATGCGCTCAATGGCATGACGATATTCGTCCATGTTGAATATGCCGTGACGAACGGCCAGACCGTAAAGAGCATTTGCTCTTCTTTCCCATTCCGCGTGAAATACTGACGCATTGGGCGCATAGCGGATGACGCCAAATCCCTGGCGTCCGCCCATATCATGTAGACCGTCCATGGCTCAGTTCCCCATCAGGCGTGCAACGCCGATCATAGATTCTTTAGTGATGATATCCACAAGCTTATCCTCTGGCCAGCCGATTGTCTCGGGCGGTTGGTTGGGTACGACCATGTAGCGGGTATCAGTGGTGGTATCCCAGACTTTGATTTCGATGGTCGCAGGCAAGTCCAGCCCCATTTCTTTTAGTACTGTGCGGGACTCCCTGACAACACGCGCCCTATATTCCAGATCTTTATACCAATCAGGCGGCAGTCCGATAATCGAAAAGGCCGTGCAAGAACAGAGCGTGCAAACAATCACGTTGTGCAGGTTCGGCGTGTTTTCAAGTGCGACAAGATAGCGATGATGCGGCGGCATGTCGAAACCCAGCTCGGCAGCCGCAGCTTTACCATTTGTCAGAAGGCGCTGTCGATAGGCTGGATCAGTCCATGCCCTGGCGATGATCCGGGCACCATTGCGTGGTATCCAATCTTCTTCGGCTAGGTGAAATGCTTTTTCGATCGCGACGTCAGGCTCCAGGCCCCGTGCCTGCAACACAGACTGGATCGCATCAATTCGCTGTTCTACTGATGCAAGTTTGTTGGAATTCATGCGGTTTTCGTCCATTGTTATATTTCTCCAAACGCGATGAGGTAATGGGCAGTGCATCCAACCGTTCAGGAAGGGGGCTCAGCCAGGCAATGACTAGTTAGTGTATATCCGGGAGGCTGACTTTTGCGGGATGATGCATGATTTTAGGCAAGTAGGGTAGTCATGTGTTTATTCGTCGCTGATCAGTCTCTTTCCCATACTGACAGCGGCATCGATTTGGTACCCTAAGGCCTCGTAAAACCCCACGGCCTGAGTATTTGTGGTGCGAACCTGCAAGCTTAGCTTTGGGCATCCCGCAGCCAGTAGCAGGTCCTCACCATGTTGCATGAGTTGTTTGGCGTAACCACGTCGCTGGTGCAGAGGAGCAACTGCTAAATAGTTGACCCAGCCTCTGTGACCTTCATAGCCAAACATTGCGCAGGCCACTATTTCGTGATTGACCTCACCAACCACAAACCACTCAGGATTTACAGCAAGTTTGCGTTGAATATCCAGGCGAGGGTTGTTCCAGGAGCGTGTCAGTCCACAGTCATTCCATAGCGTGATGACCGCATCAATGTCGTTGGTGTTGAAAGATCTGATTTTCATTGAAGCGCTCGTCAACGCGTTGTAGGGTGTGCGATGGCTACATAATATCTGCTAAAGGCCCGGCCCGGGCGATCTGGACAGCGGCAACTATGTGCTCTCAAGTAAGGCAAGGTACGCTGCTTCCAAAATGTGTATATCATTGGTGCGATGCATTTTCCATCGGCTTGAAATTAAAAAGTTTATCGTTAAAAAAAGCGAATGAAAAATTATAAAAAAATAAGTTGGCCTGTGCTGTTGCTCATGATCAGTGCATTAGCTGGTTGTACTGCAAACAATACCTCGCGTAAAAGTGAAGCCCCAGTCAATGTGAAAATCATTGCATTCAACGATTTTCATGGTTATTTAAAACGCTCGGATAATGCCGAATTATTTTTAAGCAATCCAGATAGACCTGGTGAAATCGCTCAAGTGAAAGTTGGGGGTGTTGCATATCTTGCAACGCTTGTAAAACAGCTTAAAGAGCAAAATTCAAATTCCATTGTTGTTGCTGCGGGCGATCTCGTTGGAGGATCTCCATTTATTTCTGCGTTTACGCAGGACGAGGCAACGGTCAGTGTCCTGAGTCAGATTGGGCTGGAAGTCAGTGCCGTCGGAAATCATGAATTTGATAAGGGAAAGGCAGAGGTTTTGCGCTTGCAAAATGGAGGGTGCGCACCTGGCAAAGTGATCGGCAGTGAGACCTGCATTAAAAACGGTGCATTCCAGGGTGCGCAATATAAATTGCTGGCTGCAAACGTGATTAATGATGACACCGGAAAAAGACTCTTTCCGGCGACATACACCAAAAAATTTGGTGATGCGACAGTTGGCTTCATTGGCATCACTTTGAAAGGTGCGCCTGAAGCCACGCGTGGCGCTGGAGGGTTAACGTTTCTTGATGAAGCCGAGGTCATTAATTCTCAGGTGGTCAAACTCAAGGAAGAGGGTGTCGATGCAGTAGTGGTGCTCATTCATCAAGGGGGGAGCACTTCAGCAGTCACCATCAATGATAAGAGCTGCCCTGCACTCGCGGGTGAAATTTTGCCGATCGTCAACGCTCTCAAAAATGTTGATGTTGTTGTCAGTGCACATACACATAGAGAGTATGTGTGCCACGATCGGAAAACCGGGGTACTGCTGACGCAGGCAAATTATTATGGCAATGTAGTCACTGATATAGACCTGAGTGTCGTACCAGGCAAGGGCGTGATCTCAAAGTCCGCAAACAGCATTCCTGTCATTACAGACCAGAATAAGGATGTCCCAAGAGGATACCGGATGTTGACTAAGGATAAGGAAATTGATGCTGAGGTTCAGTTTTACGATGACCTGTCTAAACAGAAAAGTGCTGTGATCCTTGGTTACACAGCGACAGCGCTTCCAGCGATTGATATTGAAGGCTCAAACGTTCGTAACAATAATGCTGAACACCTGATTGGTGATGTCATTGCTGACGCGTTTTTAGCCAGCGTTCCCAGGGAATTTCATGCAGATATTGCAGTGATTAATCCAGGCGGGGTGCGTTCAGGCTTAAATCGGGCGGGACCAGTTACGTATGATGATTTATTCAGCATTCTTCCGTTTGGGAACAACTTGTTTTACACCGACCTGACGGGAGAGCAGATTATTAGAATGCTTGAGCAGCAGTGGGAGCAGCAAAACTGTAGGGACAAGCCACTTACAATAAATAAAATCAACATGTGTGGCAGGTTGCTGCAACCTAGCGCTACGCTTTCTTATACATGGGATGTTACGCGAGGTCCTGGCAAACCTGCGGGCAAAGGTGACCTAGTATTAGTTGAATCTGTCCGCATCGGCGCGAACCACGAACCAATAGATTTGAAAAAAATATATCGAGTGGTCAGCCTTGCCTTCTTGTCTGAGGATGGTGGAGATAATTTTGGTGTGTTCAAAGATGGAAAGAACTTGCAGGACCTGGGTGCTGTCGATATTGATGTAGTGAGTGCATATTTCAGTCGATACTCCAAAAACGCGCCCTTGCCAAAACCTGTCCGACGTATTTCGTGCCCCACGTGCCCAGCTATCTACTGACAGACAATCAAGATGATGTGAGCGTTGGTCAGTGAGTGCCAAATGAATGCCAAATTTCTTGCTGGAAGCCAATGATTCAACTGCACTATTACCCCAGTACCGCCAGTATGATTCCTCATCTGCTGCTACAAGAAATGAGCGTTCCTTTTGAGCTGGTTCTGGTAGACCGCGCCAGTGATGCCCATCAAGCGCCGGCCTACCTGCGCTTAAACCCCAACGGTCTGCTACCTGTCTTGACGGATGGAAAGTTGGTGCTATACGAAACCGCGGCTATTTGTCTGCACCTTTGCGACACCCATGCTCTGGCGGGTCTGGCACCAGCATTTGGTAGTGTCGAGCGTGCCCAGTTCTATAAGTGGCTGATATGGTTGACCAACACACTGCAATCCACGCTGCTTGTGTATTTTTATCCCACCCGTTGGGTTCATGAAGGCAACGTTGTCGGTGCCGCCCAGGTCAGGGACCAGGCACAGGTAAAAATCGGGGGCTTACTGGATCAACTCGACGCCGAACTTGCGCGTCACGGGGGCGAGTGGTTCCTGGGCGAAACCTTCTCGGCACTGGATTGCTATGTGTTCACTTTGTGCCGCTGGACCCGCAACTTCAGTACTCGACCTGCGCGTGCTTATGCGCAACTCGGTCCCTACCTGCAGCGCGTCTTGGCACGACCCGCGACGCAGCAAGTGATGGCTACCGAGAATTTAAGTGCGCCGTTTGTCTAGATCAGGTAACAAAATTGAAGGGCCTCTTTTTGACTTGAGGAACTCTGTCAATGCCACGATCATTTCCCATTTTTTTGATCATGCAATAACGTAATTGGAATTCGAATATCGCCTTGGGCGGAGCGCGAAATAAATATGTGAACCCTCTTCTGAACCAGCAGCTCTCGTACAATCCTGAAAGGATTTCGTCAGCGTGTGGGTGTGGTACGGCATCGTCGCACCAGTTGGTACCCCATCCGGTATCATTGAAAAGCTTAATCAAGCAATTATTATTGCCTCTAAAGATAAGTTGTTTAATGAGCCCTAGAAAAAAACGGGTTGGTGATCGTTAAAATTAAAAAAGAGAAATAATGAAACTGCCGCTAGAAGGACTCACTGTACTTGACCTGAGCCACGCACTTGCAGGCCCATACTGCTCCGCGATGCTGGCCGATTACGGAGCAAACGTTATCAAGATCGAGCCCCCTGGACATGGTGACATTGCGCGGGCTTGGGGGACGCCACTACCGGGCGGTGAGACGGACTACTTCGTTAGCCTTCATCGTAATAAGAAAGGTGTCGTGCTTGATCTTAAAAATCCCAGTGGCAAAGAAATATTTTTGCGCATGGTGGAAAGCGCAGATGTCATTCTGGAAAATTTCCGAGTCGGCACGCTTGAGCGCCTGGGACTCGATTATGAAACGGTACGTCAGCGTAATCCAGGCATTGTTTACTGTTCAATCTCAGGTTTTGGTCAAGATGGCCCCTATCGAAACCGTCCCGCTCTTGATCTGATTGTGCAAGCTGAAAGTGGCATGATCAGCGTAACTGGCGATGCTCAAGGACATGGATCTCGGGCCGGGGTATCAATCGCCGACTTAACCGCAGGAATGAATGCAGCATTTGGCATTATGGTCGCGCTGCGCGCAAGAGAAACTACGGGCGTTGGTCAGTCTGTCGATGTATCAATGATGGAAGGTCAGTTGTCTTTGCATAGTGTTGCAATCGGCAACTACTTTGCGACGGGAGAGATTCCTGGCCCCCTGGGTACAGCCTATAAGGCGTTATTGCCTTACCAGACCTTTCGCACAAAAACGCTCGATCTGGCGCTTGCCGTTGGGAGTGACAAACTATGGAAAGAATTTTGTCCTGCGATTGGATGTCCTGAATTAACGAACGATCCCCGATTTAATAACAATAGCAACCGCAACGCTAATCGAAGCGCATTGATCGACAAGCTTCAGGAGGTTTTTCTGACGCGTAATTACGAAGACTGGGAAGCTGTATTGGTTAACGCTGGTATTCCCGTTGGAGCAATCAATAATATTGCCCAGGTAGTGGAGCATCCGCAAGTCAAAGCACGTGGTTCTATTGTCGAGATGGATCATCCGCATGCAGGTAAAGTAAAGGTTGTTGGTGTGCCTGTACGCCTTTCCGCAACGCCTGGTGCTGTGCGCACGCCATCGCCAACGTTAGGTGAGCATACGGACGATGTGCTGCGCGAAATGCTCGGGCTTGATCATCACGAGATTGAAGCATTGCGCGTGGCTGGGGCGCTAGGTTGATTTTCACTCAGATCAGTGGGTTTTTTGCACGCACTGTACGAGACACCGCCCCAGGTATCGGGCTGCAGTAAAAAGTAAGTCGCGGGCTGCGTAACGTTTATTTACTCGCCGAATCCAACTTTTGTGTCACGAACAAATCTGCCCAAGATTGAGGGGTTGAATGGCTGTTTTTTGAATTTATCCTTGAGAATCAAGGATTTAAAGATGGTGCCCGGGGCCGGAATCGAACCGGCACGCCTTGCGGCGGGGGATTTTGAGTCCCCTGCGTCTACCAATTTCACCACCCGGGCACGGGGGACAGAGCAATAACTGCTCTAGCAGGAAGAACAACATTATAGTGCGTCTTGAAATTTTTGTTTTTCACCCCAGATAGTCTGCAGATCAATGCGTAATGCAATAGCATGAGCATTGCTATTTCGCCCTTCAGATAACCTTTTTTGCGAACACTATGACTCAGACGACTTCTTCCGGGGATGCATCCCAAACCCTTGGCTTTCAGGCCGAGGTCAAGCAACTGATGCACTTGATGATCCACTCGCTCTATAGCAACAAAGAGATTTTCTTGCGCGAGCTGGTCTCCAATGCATCAGATGCATGCGACAAATTGCGATTTGAATCCATCGATCAGCCTGACTTGCTTGAAGGCGAGGGTGAGTTGCGCGTGCGTGTTGATTTTGACAAGGACGCTCGCACCATTACGATTTCTGACAATGGTATCGGCATGTCGCGTGACGAAGCTGTCACAAATCTGGGTACGATTGCACGCTCAGGCACAAAAGAGTTCTTTTCGAAGCTGACTGGCGACAAACAAAAAGATGCGCAGTTGATTGGTCAGTTTGGTGTGGGCTTTTATTCGTCGTTTATCGTGGCCGACAAAGTGACGGTTCGCACGCGTCGTGCTGGAGCCTCGGCAGATCAGGGCGTGATCTGGGAGTCCAACGGCGAGGGCGAATTCACAATTGCAAGTGCCGAAAAAGCGACCCGCGGCAGCGAAGTCACCCTGCATTTGCGTGCGGACGAAGATGACTTCCTGAATGGCTATAAACTGCGCGAAATCCTGCGACGTTATTCCGATCATATTTCCTTGCCCGTTGAAATGCGTAAGGAAGAATGGGACAAGGACGCCTCGGAGCAGAAAAAAACCGATGAGTGGGAGGCCGTCAACCAGGCCAACGCACTCTGGACGCGTAATAAATCTGATATTACGGACGAGCAGTATCGTGAGTTCTACAAGCATGTTTCACACGACTTTGATGACCCGCTTGCCTGGACGCATAATCGGGTTGAAGGCCGTAGTGAATACACGCAGTTGCTGTTCATTCCCAAGCATGCACCGTTTGATATGTGGGATCGTGATGCACGCCGTGGCGTAAAACTCTACGTCAAGCGTGTCTTCATCATGGATGATGCAGAGCAGTTGCTGCCGTCCTATTTGCGCTTTGTGCGCGGTGTGATTGATTCTGCTGATTTGCCTCTGAACGTGTCACGAGAAATTCTGCAGGAAAGCCGTGATGTCAAGGTGATCCGCGACGGTTCTGCCAAGCGCATTCTGAGTCTGCTTGAGGATCTCGCAGAAAATCGCAAAGAAGACTACGCAACGTTCTGGACTGAATTTGGTCAGGTGCTGAAAGAAGGCACTGGCGAAGATTCGGCTAATCTTGAACGCATTGCCAAGCTGCTGCGTTTTGCCTCGACAAAAGATGAGTCTGATGCGCAGGTTGTCTCGCTGGCTGATTATGTGAGCCGTATGAAAGAAGGTCAGGACAAGATTTATTACGTCACGGCTGACAACTATATCGGCGGCAAGAACAGTCCCCATCTTGAGATTTTCCGCAAGAAAGGCATTGAAGTGCTGGTGATGTGGGATCGTGTGGACGAGTGGATGTTGTCGCATTTGCGCGAGTTTGATGGCAAGCAGATGGTTTCAGTTGCCAAGGGTGGCCTGGATCTTGAGGCCTTGGCTGATGATGCTGAAAAAAAGCATCAGACCGAGGTCGCTGAGCAATTTAAACCTTTGGTTGATCGCTTGCAGGAAAGTCTCAAGGACCGGGTCAAAGAGGTGCGCGTGACTGCGCGTCTGGTGGATTCTCCGTCATGCGTAGTGGTTGGAGAGAACGACCTGAGTCCGCATCTGATGCGCATGCTCAAGGCCGCTGGTCAGGAAGCACCCAACGTCTTGCCCGCACTCGAGATTAACCCTGAACATCCGCTGGTTGCGCGTGTGCAGGCGGCTTCGGACGAGACCTTTGGTGATTGGGCCTCGCTGTTGTTTGAGCAAGCGATGCTGGCCGATGGCTCGCAGCTGCCAGATCCAAGCGCCTTTGTTAAACGGGTCAATCAGCTCCTCCTGAGCTGATCATCGCCCACTAAAAAATAACGCACATCTGTGCGTTATTTTTTTGCCTGCCGATTGCCCCAGTCGTCCCCGGACTGTGCAGCGTTTGCTCCATATCTGTCCCAGTCAAAGGAGGCGCCTGGATCGGTCTTGCGGCCCGGCGCAATATCGCAATGCCCGCGCACCGCACACAGTGGGTAGTGCTGGCGCAGGCACAGCGTCAGCGTTTGAAGGGTTTCGTATTGCATATCGGTATAGGGATCGGTGTCTGTGCCCTCCAGCTCAATACCAATTGAAAAGTCATTGCACTGTTCACGGCCATTAAATATTGAAACGCCAGCATGCCAGGCGCGTGCATCACAGGACACAAATTGCGTGACCTCACCCTGCCTGTCAATCAGGAAATGTGCAGAAACCTTCAGTCCTTCCAGACATGAAAACCATGGATCTGCGCCGAGATCAATCTGGTTCAGGAAGAGATCACAAATATATGGTGTGCCAAACTGACCCGGCGGCAGGCTGATGTTGTGAATGACGAGCAGACTGATATCATCGCTAATGGGCCGTTCATTGAAATTTGGGGATGGTTTGAGGTGCACACCAGCTGCGGGTTGCAACCAGCCATGTGCATCTAACAGCATCATGTGCCCGACTTGACACCGAGCTTTGCATGCTCCTGGCTGCACCATATATGGGAACCCGTGCGAATTGCCTCTGATACTGGCAGGTGCACGCCGCACTGTTCGCAGCGCACCATCTGCTCAGAGCTCCGGAGGGCTGCAGGTTTTCGGGAGGCAAAGGGGCTGTTTGTGCCTGATTGCCCGGCCTCGAGTCCTCTTTGTGCGGCTTTACGTGCCAGCAGACGGGTCACCAGGAGTGATCCAACGAAAATTGCGACCCAAAAAAGTGCTTTACCCATATCAGACTCTCTGAAGAATGACTTCAACCACGAAGCGACTGCCGGTGTACGCCAGCACAATAAAGGCAAACCCCACGAGGGTATAGCGCAACGCAATGCGTCCACGCCAGCCTCGTATATGGCGGCCTGCCAGCAGCACACCGAAAGTGAGCCACGACAGTAGTGTAAAAATGGTTTTGTGATCAAACGGCAGCCATTTGCCAGTTGCCGCCAGCGAAATGAGCGAACCGGAGGCGACAGCCAGGGTCAAGGCGCCAAAGGCGACCCAGATTACACGGAATAGCAGTTGTTCCTGGGCCAATAATGGCGGCTGGGCATCTAGCAATCGACCCGCAACAGACAGGAGACCTTGTTTGGTCTGAGCAGATTCACTTGGAAAGTGCAGCCGTCGATCCAGAGCAGACATCAGCAGGGCTTGCAAGGCAGCAACAGTAATCAGGCCATAGGCGGCCAGAGCGATGAGCAGGTGCACCCTGAGAGAGGTGTCCGCTGCATGGGCGATAAGCTGTGTACTGGGAAATATTGCGGCTAACAGGCATGCAATGGCACCGGCAGGCAAGAGCAGCAGCTGCAACCCATCAATCCTGATAATCAGGCTTTCGAGCCAGAACACGATCATCCCTAGCCATACCGCAGCAGAAAGTGCCAGGGACCAGCTTAAATGCAGGTGTTCGTCGCGCAAAATCGACTGTTGCAGGGCGATACCATGCAACACGAGGGCAACCAGCACGCCCAGCCGTACCAGCCTGCCAGCTTGAATGGCAGGTTGGCCGGACGCGAGCGCACGCCAGAGAGTGAGTGCCAGGCAGGAATATGCCAGCGCAGCGAGAGAGTGAAATACAATGCCTGTAGACATATGACTAGTGTAAAGCGAAACTGCAACCATGCTTGAAAACCTCACCCAACGTCTTTCCCGCGTCGTCAAGACTATCCGTGGCGAAGCGCGCCTGACAGAAGCCAATACCCAGGACATGCTGCGCGAGGTGCGCCTGGCGCTCCTTGAGGCCGACGTGTCTCTGCCTGTCGTCCGTGACTTTGTTGCGCGCGTTAAAGAAAAAGCACTCGGTGAAGAGGTCGCTGGCAGCCTTTCGCCTGGTCAGGCACTGGTTGGCGTTGTGCACAGTGAGCTGACCTCGCTGATGGGAGGCGATCTTGGCCCTGATGCCAGCGAGCTTTCTCTTGCGATGCAGCCACCTGCCATTATCCTGATGGCAGGCCTGCAGGGAGCGGGTAAAACCACCACCACCGGTAAGCTCGCACGCTGGCTGTCCGAAGGCGGACACGTTCAGCATGGTCGCAAGACGGGCAAGAAAAAAGTCGCGGTCGTCAGTGCCGACGTGTACCGGCCCGCTGCAATTGAACAGCTCAAAACTGTCGCAGCCCAGGTCGGTGTTGAGTGGATCCCTTCCGATGAGACACAAAAGCCCGAGGACATTGCCCGCTTTGCCCTCGACTACGCCAAGCGCCATCATTTTGATGTGTTGATTGTCGATACGGCAGGCCGTCTCGGTATTGATGAAGCCATGATGCGAGAAATTCGCGCGTTGCATGACTTGCTCAATCCTATTGAGACCTTGTTTGTGGTCGATGCGATGCAAGGCCAGGATGCCGTTAACACCGCCAAGGCGTTTGGTGAGGCATTGCCCCTGACTGGTGTGGTGCTGACCAAGCTGGATGGCGATGCACGAGGGGGAGCCGCTCTGTCGGTGCGTCATGTCACGGGAAAGCCGCTAAAGTTTGTTGGTATCTCCGAAAAACTCGACGGACTGGAGCCTTTTCACCCAGAGCGTATGGCCCAGCGTGTGCTCGGCATGGGCGATATTGTGTCGCTGGTCGAGCAGGCGCACAAAAATATCGATATGGCCGAAGCCCAAAAGCTTGCAGCCAAAATCAAATCAGGTGACAAGTTTGATTTGAATGATTTTCGGGATCAGCTGCAGCAGGTCAAAAAAATGGGCGATATGGGCTCTTTGCTTGAAAAACTGCCAGCTCAATTCGCTCAGGCCGCCGGTCAGTTGCAAGGTGGTCAGGCCGAAAAGCAATTGCGTCGAACTGAAGGCATACTCAATTCAATGACGCCACTCGAGCGGTCAAAGCCCGATCTGCTGAAAGCTTCACGCAAACGCCGGATTGCAACAGGTGCAGGCGTTCCAGTTCAGGAAGTCAATCGCATGCTCAATCAGTTTGAGCAGATGCAGGGCATGATGAAACAGATGAAAAAAGGCGGAATGGCCAAAATGATGCGCGCCATGGGCGGCATGAAAGGCCTGGGCAAGCTGGGTGGGTTTGGTGGTTAACGCGTGATGAGTCTCTCAGCGTTGCTGGACGCTGAGGCTCTGATATGCCGGTTTAGCGTTTCTTGAAAATGATATCCCAGACGCCATGACCCAGCCGTAGCCCACGGTTTTCAAACTTGGTCAGTGGACGAAAGTCGGGGCGGGGTGCAAAGCCTTCGCAGGTGTTTTGCAGGCTGGGTTCGGCACTGAGTACGTCGAGCATTTGATGTGCATAGTGTTCCCAGTCGGTCGCACAATGAATATAACTGCCAGGCGCCATACGGCTCGACAGCAGGGTAATCAGGGGTGACTGGATCAGGCGCCGCTTGTGATGGCGGGTTTTGGGCCAGGGATCGGGGAAGTAAATATGGACTCCCGCCAGGCTTTCGGGGGCGATCATGTCACGCATCACCTCAACGGCATCGTGCTGGATAATCCGGATGTTATTGAGGCCAGAGCCTTCGATACGCTTGAGCAAGGCGCCTACGCCTGCATTAAAGACCTCAACACCAAGAAAATTATCTCCCGTGCGAGCGATTGCGATCTGTTCCGTCGTCTCGCCCATGCCAAAGCCGATTTCTAGAATGGTGGGTGCAACACGACCGAATGCCTCGGGAATATCTAGCAGTTTGGGTGCGTAGGGAACCGACCATTTTGCGAGCCATGTATCCAGGGCTTCTTGCTGGCCCTGGGTAATGTGGCTGCGGCGATTGACGAAACTTTTGATATGTTGGTTTTGCATTTAGCCACCGCCTACTGCGACAACGATTTCAAGTCGATCTGCGCATGCGAGATCACAGGTGGAGTATTGGCTCTTTGGCACGATTTCGCCATTGCGTTCGACCGCGATGCGTTTGCCAAGGAACCCCAGTTGTTCAACCAGTTGGGCCACAGATATAGGTGCAGTCAGCGACATGGGCTGACCATTCAAAACGATTTCCATAGCCCGCATTGTAGTGGTTCTAGCAGGTCGGGCTCAAGCCCGGTCGTTCAGGGTTGCGCTCATCTCGTATAATGCTGCCTGAGCGTTCAGCATGCGGGTGTAGTTCAATGGCAGAACGGCGGCTTCCCAAGCCTCAAGCGTGGGTTCGATTCCCATCACCCGCTCCAGTTTTTCATACAACATGCTGCGTTTACGACGAACAATGCGCCCCATGACTCAAATTATCAATATTGCTGCCTATAAGTTTGTTGCACTTGATCGCCTCGATGAGCGTCGCGAGGTGATGCTGGCGCGGGCCGAGGCCTGTGCACTCAAGGGCAAAGTGATCCTGACGCCAGAAGGAATCAATATCTTTTTGGCTGGTACCCAGGTCTGTATCGATGCATTTTTAAACTGGCTGCGCGAAGACCCGGCTTTCACTGAGATTGAGGTCAAATTCAGCTTGTCCGAGGACGTGCCCTTCAAGCGCATGCTGGTCAAAGTCAAAGCAGAAATCATTCGTATGAATCACCCGACGATTCGTCCTGAAGCCGGCCGCGCGCCTGGCGTCGATGCCAAAACCTGCGCACGCTGGCTGGCGCAAGGGCAGGATGACAACGGTCGTCCTGTTGTGATGCTCGATACGCGCAATGATTTTGAAGTACAGGCAGGCACCTTTCGCAACGCCATCAACTGGCACATTACCAAGTTCACTGATTTCCCGGGAGCTGTGCTGGCGCACAAGGATGAGCTGGTCGGCAAAACGGTCGTCAGTTTTTGTACTGGCGGCATCCGGTGCGAAAAAGCTGCAATCTACATGGCTGAAGCTGGTGTGGAACACATCTATCAGCTCAATGGCGGGATTCTGAAATATTTCGAAGAGACAGATGCCTCGGATTTTGAAGGCAACTGCTTTGTCTTTGATGAGCGCGAGACGCTTGATCCGCAGTTAAAACCTCAACCAGTCTGACACGTCTGTCGTTGCCAGGAATCGGATTCAGGTTGATCCAGGTGCCAGGGCGCGCCAGAGCGCGCCCCTTATGGGCTCAGTGAATGCGCATGCCAGGCTGCGCGCCTGCTGACGGATCCAGTAAGTAAATCCCTGCATCGGCTTTGTCATCGGCGTGACTGGCTGCGAGCACCATGCCCTCTGATACGCCAAACTTCATCTTGCGCGGGGCCAGGTTGGCGACCATCACGGTCATTCTGCCAATGAGCTGCTCAGGCTGATAAACCGCCTTGATGCCTGAAAACACGTTGCGATGACGGCCTTCGCCCACATCGAGTGTCAGACGTAACAGCTTGGTTGAGCCTTCAACATGTTCGCAATTGACGATGCGCGCCACGCGCAAGTCCACTTTGACAAAGTCATCGATCGAAATGGTTGGCGCTAATGGTTCGCCACCAGGAATGCGTGCGGGGACAACAGCTGCGGCAAGCGCTGCAGGCGGCTCAAACAGTGCATCGAGCATTGCAGGCTCAACGCGCTGCATCAGGTGCTTGAAAGGATTGATGCGGGTCGGCAGCTGGGCGGCATCCCCCCAGATAAAGTGACGGTCCAGGCCGAACAGTTCTGTCGCAACACGGTGTGCCAGCGTTGGCAGAATCGGTGCAAGCATGACAGAGAGTGCTTTAAAACCAGCCAGGGCGGTTGAGCAGATGTCTTGCAGGAGTGCGCGTTTTTCGGTGTCTGTTTCGAGCAGGCCTTTTGCAACGAGCCAGGGTTGGGCAGCGTCGAAGGCCTGGTTGATCAGATCGGCTTGCGCCATGATCTCGCGAATGGCGCGCCCATACTCACGTGCCTCGATATCGGTACGCACGCGTTCGGCAATTTGCGCCCAGTGTGAGGACAAGCTTGCCTGGTCGCCGGTAAAACTCAGCGCTCCATCAAAGTATTTACTGATGAAGTTCGCAGCACGGCTGGCGATGTTGATGTACTTGCCCACCAGGTCGCTATTGACGCGTGCAATGAAATCATCGGGATTAAAGTCAATGTCCTCGACACGTGCATTGAGTTTGGCCGCGATGTAATAGCGCATCCATTCCGCATTCATGCCCAGCTCAAGGTAGCGCAGCGGTGATATGCCGGTGCCGCGACTTTTGGACATTTTTTCACCGCTCACGGTAATGAAGCCATGGACATTGAGCTGGTCAGGTGTTTTGCGACCGGCAAATTTCAGCATGGCTGGCCAGAACAAAGCATGGAAGTAGACGATGTCTTTGCCGATAAAGTGCACTTGCTCGGTTGTGCCTTGCGGATCCAGCAGGGTATCGAAATCAATGCCGATTTTGTTGCAATAGGCTTTGAGCGAGGCCAGGTATCCGACCGGAGCATCGAGCCAGACATAAAAATATTTACCGGGCGCATCAGGGATTTCAATGCCGAAATAGGGGGCGTCGCGAGAAATATCCCAGTCACCCAGATTGACTGCATCGCCCTCTTTGCCGTGTCCGAGCCATTCGCGGGTCTTGGCGAGGACTTCAGCCTGCAGACGTTTGTTGCCCTGGGGATTTTCGCCCGTAGTCCAGGCCTGGAGGAACTCCACGCAGCGCGGATCAGAGAGTTTGAAGAAAAAGTGTTCTGAAGTCTTCAGAATGGGTTTGGCTTGTGTCAGCGCTGAATACGGTTCAATGAGTTCAGTCGGCGCATACACCGCGCCGCAGACTTCGCAGGAGTCGCCGTACTGATCTTTGGCGTGACATTTTGGACATTCGCCCTTGATGTAACGGTCTGCCAGGAACATGCCTTTGACTGGATCGTAAAACTGCTCAATCTGCTTGGTTTCAATCAGATTGGCCTCGCGCAGGTGGCGATAGATATCTTGCGACAAGGCGACGTTTTCTGGTGAGTCTGTCGAATGCCAGTGATCAAACTCAACATGAAAGCCATGGAGATACTGTGGGCGCTCTGCACCATAGCGTGCAACCAGCGCCTGGGGCGTAATGCCCTCGGACTCGGCCTTGAGCATGATGGGGGCACCATGCGTATCATCGGCGCCGACAAAATGTACGGTATGCCCCGCCATGCGCATCGCGCGCACCCAGATATCGGCCTGGATGTATTCCATGATGTGGCCAATATGGAAAGAACCATTGGCATAGGGCAGGGCGGTCGTAACAAAGATAGTTCGGGACATGTGCAAGGCCGGACGGTGGAATCAAGCCCTGCATTTTAAACCAGAGGGAACAGCCCGGAATAATGTGCACCCAGTGCGATCCCTGCGCTGGCAATCAGTGCCCAGACCGGATTGAGCCGGGTAAACAGCACAAAGGCCACATTGGCGGCAATCAGCAGGGGGGTCATCCACCCACGATAGGCGGCAATTGCGAGGTCTAGACCGCCTGCCAGAATCAGGCCAATTGCGACAGGCACCAGTGCGTCCTGAGCCAGTCTGAATCCAGCCGTGCCGGCGACCTTGCTGGTCAGGCGCCCGACCGTAAAGGCCAGCAGGCAGGCCGGCAGCAACATGGAGAATGTTGCCACAAGCAATCCCGGCAAGCCTGCAACTTGCCAGCCCACCAGGCTCACAATCACTACGTTCGGACCCGGTGTAATTTGTGTGACGGCAAAGAGCTGCATAAAGGTGGCGTCATCCATCCACAGCAATACGTCCACCACCTGGTGACGCAGCGCAGGCAGGACTGCATTCATTCCACCAATCGCAATCAGCGAAATCATTGAAAAGGTTCGCGCCAGCTGACCGAGAATGCCGGTTTCGATCATTTTTTTCTTACCAGTATGGTGAGCATGACGGCGACGGGCACAAGAATCAGCACCACATAGACCAATGGCCAGCGCAGGACCAGGACGCTTGCAATTGCCAGACCAATGATGAGCCATCCAGCAATGCCGGGCTTAAGTTTGATGGCCATTTTGAGGCCGGTGGCGATGACCATGCCTGCGGCGGCGGCACCTGCCCCCGTCAGGGCAATGCTGACCGCGGGAAGATCAGAAAACCTGTTGTAGAGCATCGCGAGCGCCATCAGGATCAGAACCGGGAAAAGCATGATCCCCAGAACGCTGACCAGCGAACCCCTGACCCCTTGAAAGCGGTCACCGATGATCACGGAAGCGTTGACTACGTTTGCACCAGGCAGGACTTGCCCCATGCCGAGTACGGTTGCGTATTCTTTTTCGCTAAGCCACTGATATTTTTCAACAATGACGTGGCGAGCCATCACTGCTACTCCACCAAATCCCAGTACCCCGATGGTCGCAAAGCCCTTAAACAGCTCTGAAAGGGAGACGGTACGGGGAGCGGTGGCAGTCTTCATTTTCGTCATGCGTGGTCGGGTGGCTGTCTATTGCAAAGCGCGCTAACGGATATCCCGGGACTCGACATCTGTCACGTCGGCGGGCCGTAAAGAACCTTTTTCCTGTACGGCTTTGCGACGCGACTGGCGCGTCATCCAGTATTCTTTCATCGCGAATGGTTTGCCACGGATCGCAGAGGCGACCACGAGTACCAAAATCGCCAATACGGTCGAAATTGTAAAAATGACCGCCATCGCCAGGCCAACCAGGGCAAGCAGTCCGAAAATCACTGCGCGTACGATACGTTGAATCAAAGTGGTTATCTCTAGTTACCTGGCCCGTAAAAGCCAGGATTATCAGTCACAACAGGAATATGAAATGAGTGTAACGCTAGCAGACGTGCGCAAGACGCTGGAAACCCTGATTGACCCGAATACAGGCGTTTCAATCAGTTCCGTGGTCAAAGACACGCAAATTCAGGTGTCCGGCACGCGCGTCGTACTCGACGTGGTGCTTGGTTATCCTGCGCAGTCTCAATTTCAGGCATTGACGACCCGGATCCAGACAGCGCTCAAGGATGCAGGTGCAACCGAGGCAACGGTCAGTGTTTCATCAAAAATCGTAGCGCATGCGGTGCAACCCGGTGTTGCACTGGTGCCTGGTGTGCGTAATATTATTGCCGTCGCTTCAGGCAAGGGTGGTGTTGGCAAAAGCACTACGGCCGTCAATCTTGCCCTGGCTCTGCAGGCAGAAGGTGCGCGCGTAGGGATTTTGGATGCTGATATCTATGGCCCCAGCATGCCCACCCTGCTGGGTGTATCCGAGCGTCCCGACAGTGCGGACGGCAAGACCATGTCGCCAGTTGTCGGTTTTGGTATTCAGGTCAATTCGATCGGTTTTCTCATCAAGGAAGACTCACCTGCCATCTGGCGCGGTCCGATGGTCACGCAGGCACTTGAACAGTTGCTACGTCAGACCAATTGGGACAATCTGGACTACCTGATCGTGGATATGCCACCAGGTACGGGTGATATCGCACTGACGCTGGCGCAAAAAGTACCGGTTGCGGGCGCAGTGATCGTGACCACTCCCCAGGACATTGCCTTGCTCGACGCGCGTAAAGGTCTGCGCATGTTTGAAAAAGTTGGGGTGCCGATTTTGGGCATTATTGAGAACATGGCGATCCATATCTGTACAAACTGTGGACATGCCGAACATATCTTTGGTCAGGGCGGCGGCAAAAAAATGTCCGAGGACTACAAGGTTGGCTGGCTAGGCAGCCTGCCGCTGGCGATGTCGATTCGCGAGCAGGCTGACGCCGGCACGCCAACCGTCGTCTCGGACCCCGAAAGCGAAGCCGCCCGCCTTTACAGAGAGATTGCCCTGAAACTTGCAGGCAAGGTCGCGACCTTGCCGCGTGATCTGAGCGACAAGTTTGGTGTGATTTCGGTCAAAAGGACCTGAGGCAGGGTCTTTAAGCAGCAACGGGCACCCTTGAACAGGAAAAAATATCCGGAAATCCGGGTATTTTTTATGCTCGGCGGCCATCTGTTGCCGCTCTTGATCGCGCGAACTCCTGAGAGGGGTAAAATTCGCGCTCTTGATATTGAATTTAGAGGCTTCAGGCCATGAGCATTAAAAGCGACAACTGGATTCGCCGCGTAGCGCAAGCGCAAGGCATGATTGAACCCTTTGAACCGGGTCAGGTGCGTTCGAACGCATCGGGCAAGATTGTCAGCTATGGCACCAGCAGTTATGGCTATGACGTGCGCTGCGCCAACGAATTCAAAATCTTTACCAACATTAACTCAACGATTGTTGATCCCAAGAATTTTGATGAAAAATCTTTTGTCGATTTTAAGGGTGACATCTGCATCATTCCACCCAACTCCTTTGCGCTGGCGCGCACGGTTGAGTATTTCCGCATTCCACGCAGCGTACTGACCATTTGCCTGGGCAAGAGCACCTATGCCCGTTGCGGCATTATCGTCAACGTGACCCCGCTTGAACCCGAGTGGGAGGGTCACGTGACCCTGGAGTTTTCGAATACGACCCCCTTGCCTGCCAAAATTTACGCGGGTGAAGGTTGTGCTCAGATGCTATTTTTTGAAAGTGATGAGGTCTGCTCAACATCCTACAAGGATCGTGGCGGCAAGTATCAGGGTCAGCAGGGCGTGACGCTGCCGCGTACCTGAGCCATTGGCCTGTTGTCATCAAAATTGCGTATTCGGGCTCTATAGTTGCTCGATTTTCACCCCCTAGATTGTTTGCGGAGTCTTTCGCATGAAATTTCGTTTTCCTATTTTTATCATCGACGAAGACTACCGTTCAGAGAATGCCTCTGGCCTGGGTGTGCGAGCGCTTGCCTCTGCCATTGAAGCTGAAGGCATGGAAGTCATCGGGGTCACGAGCTATGGTGACCTAAGCTCTTTTGCTCAGCAGCAAAGTCGCGCAAGTGCCTTCATCCTGTCGATCGATGACGAAGAATTCGATGTGGACTCACCCGAAGACGTTGCGGGGGCGATTAAAAATCTCCGTACCTTCATTGGTGAGCTGCGTTTCCGTAATGCAGATATACCAATTTATCTGTACGGCGAGACGCGCACCTCAGAACATATTCCGAACGACATTCTGCGTGAGTTGCATGGTTTCATTCACATGTTTGAAGACACTCCGGAATTCGTCGCGCGCCACATCATTCGCGAAGCGCGCAGTTATGTCGATAGTTTGCCGCCACCGTTTTTCCGTGAACTGGTCAAATATGCACAGGACGGTTCCTACTCCTGGCATTGCCCAGGACACTCAGGGGGCGTAGCGTTCCTCAAGAGCCCGGTCGGGCAAATGTTCCACCAGTTTTTTGGTGAAAACATGTTGCGTGCCGACGTCTGCAATGCGGTCGATGAACTGGGCCAATTGCTGGACCATACGGGCCCGATAGCCGAGTCTGAGCTCAATGCTGCCCGCATTTTTCACGCAGATCACTGCTATTTCATCACCAATGGCACGTCCACCTCGAACAAGGTCGTGTGGCATGCCAACGTCGCTGCAGATGACATCGTGGTGGTTGATCGCAACTGTCACAAGTCTATTCTGCACGCCATCACGATGACGGGCGCGATTCCGATTTTCCTGCGTCCGACACGTAACCATATGGGTATCATCGGTCCGATTCCGCTGGCTGAATTCGAACTTGAAAGCATCCAGAAGAAAATCGATGCCAATCCTTTTGCACGCAAGATCAAGGACAAAAAGCCTCGCATTCTGACACTCACCCAAAGTACCTACGATGGCGTGATTTACAACGTTGAGATGATCAAGGAAAAGCTGGGCGATACGATTGATACCTTGCACTTTGATGAGGCCTGGTTGCCGCACGCGGCCTTCCATGAGTTTTATCAGGATATGCATGCGATCGGACCCAACCGTCCACGCAGCTCCAAGTCCATGGTGTTTGCTACGCACTCCACTCACAAATTGCTTGCCGGCATCTCTCAGGCATCGCAAATTATTGTTCAAGAACCTGAAACACGTAAGCTGGACCGCAATATTTTCAATGAGGCGTATCTGATGCATACGTCTACCTCGCCACAGTACGCCATCATTGCTTCGTGCGATGTGGCGGCTGCGATGATGGAGGCCCCAGGCGGAACAGCGCTGGTCGAAGAAAGCATCCGCGAGGCACTTGATTTCCGTCGCGCCATGCGCAAAGTTGATCTGGAATACGGCGATGATGACTGGTGGTTTACGGTCTGGGGTCCGGATCATCTGGTGACGCAAGGTGTAGGTCAGCAGTCAGACTGGGTCTTGAAATCCAATGATCACTGGCACGGCTTTGGCGATCTTGCCGAGGGCTTCAACATGCTCGATCCGATCAAGGCAACAATTGTTACGCCAGGTCTGGATATGTCGGGCAGTTTTGACGAGACGGGCGTGCCTGCCGCGCTGGTATCCAAGTTCTTGACAGAGCATGGCGTAGTGGTTGAAAAGACCGGGCTGTATTCTTTCTTCATCATGTTTACCATCGGCATTACCAAGGGCCGCTGGAATACCATGCTGACTTCCTTGCAGCAGTTCAAGGATGATTACGATCGCAACCTGCCATTGTGGCGCATCCTGCCTGACTTCTGTAAGGTCCATCGTCGTTACGAAAAAATGGGCTTGAAAGATCTTTGCCAGATGATTCATGCAGAATATCGCAAACATGATGTGGCGCGTCTGACCACCGAGATGTATCTCAGTGACATGGTGCCGGCACTCAAGCCGTCAGATGCCTTTGCCAGAATGGCGCACCGCGAAGTTGAGCGTGTGTCGATCGATCAGCTCGAAGGCCGGGTAACTGGCGTGCTGCTGACGCCTTATCCACCAGGTATTCCGCTGTTGATTCCAGGCGAACGCTTTAATAAAACGATTGTGCAGTATCTGCAGTTTGCACGCTCCTTTAACGAAAAGTTCCCCGGGTTTGAAACCTACATTCATGGCCTGGCCGATGAGATCACTCCTGAAGGCGACAAGCGTTACTACGTAGATTGCCTGATCGAAGAATGATGTCCAGACCCGTCGTTCAACACTTGATCGCGCATCATGCAGCAATTTGATGTCGCGGTGATTGGAGCAGGCGCGGCCGGCATGATGTGTGCCGCAGTTGCCGCGCAGCGTGGCCGCCGGGTGGTATTGATTGATCACGCAAAATTGCTGGCTGAAAAAATCAGGATCTCTGGTGGTGGGCGGTGCAACTTTACCAATCGTCGTGTCGCGCCTGAAAATTTTATTTCAGCCAATCCGCACTTTGCAAAGTCCGCGCTGGCAGGTTTTACGCCCGAAGACTTCATTGGGCTGGTCAACCGGTACGGCATCGCCTGGCACGAAAAGCATCGTGGTCAACTTTTTTGTGACCACAGCAGCGAAGAAATTATTCGCTTGTTACGTGCAGAGTGCGATCTGGGTGGTGTGCAATGGCGTATGCCTTGCACCGTCCAGGACATCGCCCGTATAGAGGATGGTGCGCAGGCAGGCTTCAGGCTCGCCACCAGTGAAGGCGCCCTGCAGGCCACGAATCTGGTGGTTGCCACCGGTGGCCTGGCAATCCCACAACTGGGTGCGACCGATTATGGTTTAAAAGTTGCCCGGCAGTTTGGCCTGAAAGTGATTGAACCCAGACCTGCACTTGTTCCCTTGACGTTTGATGCCTCAGGATGGGCAGATTTCATCGATCTGGCTGGTTTGGCGCTCGAGGCGGATGTGTCCACAGGCGAAGGCCGGAACAGTCAGGCCTTCCTCGAAGATGTGCTGTTTACTCATCGCGGGTTGTCGGGTCCGGGAATTTTGCAGATTTCAAGTTACTGGCAGCCCGGTCAGCCTATCTCGCTTGATCTGGCACCAGGACAGAATATGTCTCAGGCGCTGATCGAGGCCAAGTCTGGTAATCGTCAACAGCTCGGCACCCTGCTCGGGACCTTGTGGCCCAAGCGCCTGGCTGAGCGCTGGCTGGGTGAGGATGCCGTCAAGCGTCTTGCCGACATGCCGGATCGTCAATTGATTGAGCTCGGTGAAAGGATTCATGCCTGGCAGCTGACCCCCAGCGGCACTGAGGGTTACAAAAAGGCCGAAGTCATGCGTGGTGGCGTCGATACACGCGGGCTGGATCAGCGCAGCATGCAGGCCAAAGCAGTGCCAGGGCTACACTTCATTGGCGAGACGGTGGACGTGACAGGCTGGCTGGGTGGTTATAACTTTCAGTGGGCCTGGGCGTCAGGTGCGGCATGCGGACGTAGTCTGTAAGCGGGTTGTAACAACATGTGGTTTCGCGGTATGCTGCAACTGCTGTGACCGCACGTTGCGGGAGAGAGTAAACGGATTTCAGTTTGCCGCCGAAGGCGCAATTCGCCCAGAATCGCTCAGGCCCCCCATACCGCAATGTGCACTGACTGCAGGCACCAAGCCTGCGCTCGGCACAACACTCTGGAGAGACCCGCGGCCAGCCAAGGCCAGGACGGGCGCCGAAGGTGCACACCCGACTCGTTGCGGGGCAACTCTCAGGCAAAAGGACAGAGGGGCGGATGAATGTTTTCCAGCGCATATGCCTCAGGCATGAATGCGTTGTTGTACATGCCGCCTTTCACTTGATCCTTGCCGGAGCTTTACACATGTCTGCTACCTTGAAACGTACCCCGCTTGCGGCTGTCCATATTGCGGCTGGCGCACGCATGGTTGACTTTGGCGGCTGGGAAATGCCAGTCAACTATGGTTCGCAGATCGAAGAACATCATGCTGTGCGCCGCGATGCCGGCATATTTGATGTCTCACATATGCTCAATGTGGATGTATCCGGTGCTGATGCGACAGCATTTCTGCGCAAACTGGTGGCCAATGATGTCTCCAGACTGACGCAACCTGGACGTGCCCTGTATTCCTGCATGCTGAATCCACAAGGCGGCGTGATCGATGATCTGATTATTTATTTTTTTACGCCTACCCAGTGGCGTGTGGTGGTCAACGCCGGGACGGCGCAAAAAGACATCGCCTGGATGCAGCGGGTGGTCGCGGCCAGTCAGTATGCTGTCACGGTGACGCCCCGGACTGACCTCGCTATGGTCGCTGTGCAAGGGCCGCAGGCTCGTGCGAAGGTCTGGGCCGCGCGTCCAGAATGGCGTGCAGCCACTGAATCCCTGATTCCCTTTTCTGCTGTGGCGCTGTCTGCTGACGTGATGGTTGCGCGTACCGGCTATACGGGAGAAGACGGCTTTGAGGTTGTCGTGCCTGCTGACCAGGTTCAAACCCTCTGGAATGATCTGGTCGCACAACAGGTGCAGCCTTGTGGCCTGGGTGCGCGCGATACGCTCAGGCTCGAAGCGGGCATGAATCTCTATGGCCAGGATATGGACGAATTCATACATCCGAATCAGGCCGGATTGACTTGGACCGTTTCCCTCAAAGACTCTGCCAGGGCGTTCATCGGACGTGAGGCAATCGAAAAATTTTCAGATCCCCGCACGTTTACCGGACTTAAATTGCTTGATCGAGGTGTCATGCGCGCGCACATGGCTGTGCGTACCAGTAAAGGGATGGGAGAGGTTACGAGCGGTACGATGTCTCCCACACTCGGATTTTCAATTGGCTTTGGGCGTTTGCCGCTGGGTGTGTTGCCTGGCGATGCGGTAGAAATCGATATTCGCGGCAAGTGGGTGCCAGCCGAAGTTTGCAAGCTCCCGTTTGTGCGTCAGGGTCAGGCTGTGACGCATACTTTATAACCATTATTTAATTCAACTAATTTTCAGGAGACTTTTCATGAGCATCCCTAGCGACCGTAAATACGCCAGTACACACGAGTGGATCAAAGCAGACGGCGATGTGATGATCGTTGGTATTACCGGTCCCGCCCAGGATCAGCTGGGTGACCTGGTGTTTGTGGGTGACGTGCACGTTGGTGCCAGACTCGCTGCCGGCGCCAATGCAGGAGTGGTGGAGTCCGTCAAGGCTGCATCGGATATCTACGCTCCCGTTGCCGGTGAAGTCGTCGCCTTTAATGAGGCGCTGACCGATGCACCAGATATGATCAATGCCGACCCTTACGGCACCTGGATTTTCAAGATCAAGCCAGATAACGCTGCTGATGTAGATGGTTTGCTCGACGCTGCCGCCTATCAGACCGTTGCTGACGCAAGTTAAGTCAATCCAAACATGTCTCACTCACAGGACGCAAGCATGTCGGCAACTCCTCAGGCACATACATTGATCGCCCCAGCACTTGATACCTCGCACGACTTCATCCCGCGCCATATTGGGCCTGGACTCGCTGATCAGTCTGCAATGCTTGCAGCGGTCGGTGCGAGCAGTCTTGAGGTGCTGATGCAGGAAGTCGTACCCGCCAACATACGAATGAAGCGCGAACTTGACTTGCCTGGTCCGCGCGCCGAGGCAGACGTCCTGGCTGAAATGAAGACCCTGGCGAGCGCCAATAAAGTGTTTCGTAACTACATTGGCCAGGGCTACTACGGCACGCATACGCCCAATGTCATTTTGCGTAATATTCTTGAAAACCCAGCCTGGTACACGGCGTACACGCCTTATCAACCTGAGATTTCACAAGGTCGGCTCGAAGCCATTCTGAATTACCAGACGATGGTTGCTGATCTGACCGGACTCGATATTGCCAATGCCTCCCTGCTAGATGAGGGTACTGCGGCAGCCGAGGCGATGACACTGGCGCGGCGTGCCACGCAGGTAAAAAGCAAAGTATTTTTTGTTTCACAGTTTTGTCATCCTCAGACGATCGAAGTGATTCGTACCCGGGCTGATGGCCTGGATATCGAAGTCGTGATTGGCGATGAGTCAAAAGGTGTGCCTGAGTGTTTTGGTTTGCTCGTGCAATATCCTCAGTCCTTAGGGGCTGTGTGCGACTATCGTGCCCTGACAGAGCAAGTCCATGCACAAGGTGGTTTGGTCGCCTGCGCGACGGATTTGCTGGCGCTGGCATTGCTTGAGCCTCCTGGTCATTGGGGAGCCGACATTGCGATCGGCTCAGCGCAGCGATTTGGTGTGCCTTTCGGTTTTGGCGGCCCGCACGCAGGCTTCATGTCCTGCAAGGATGCCTTCAAGCGCAGCATGCCCGGCCGGTTGGTCGGGGTGTCGAAGGATGCGCAGGGTAATCCGGCGTTGCGGCTCGCGCTGCAGACCCGCGAACAGCATATCCGTCGCGAAAAAGCGACCTCGAATATTTGTACCGCGCAGGTGTTGCTCGCTGTGATGTCCAGTATGTATGCTCTCTGGCACGGTCCAAAAGGAATCGAAGCCATCGCGCGTCGGGTCCACCTTGCTACTGCTGGTTTGCGCCGTGCCCTCACTGCTGTGGGCGTCAAAGTGCTCAACGAGACCTATTTTGATACGCTCCTGATCGAAACGCAGGCATTCACCACGCCTCTGATGCAGGCTGCCCGCCATGCAGAGATCAATCTGCGTCAGGTCGATGCCGGGCACGTGGCTATTTCGCTGGATGAGACGGTGACGTCAAAAGATCTTGCGCAACTGATTGGATTGTTTGCAGATGTCATGGCCAAACCGGTGCCTGCCTTGACTGCATTGTTTGATGCTTCAGACGTCTTGCCGGGCATTACTGTCCCGGTTTTACGCAAAGGTCCGATTCTCAGTCATCCGATTTTTTCCAGTATCCAGTCAGAGACGGACATGCTGCGTTATTTGCGTCGTCTGGCGGATAAGGATCTGGCG
>CANCOC010000007.1 GCA_947379755.1 Alcaligenaceae bacterium
GATTTCAGCCCAAACACCCTTGCACTCACAAAAGAAATGGGTTTGATTTATGACTCGTCCCTGATGGCTGACGTGGATTGCTATGAGCTGCTGCTCAATGGCGAAAGTACCGGGGTGATCGAATTACCTGTTGAATGGATTCGTGACGACGCGGTGTACTTCAACATGAATCGATTCACAGGTCTGCGCCCTCATACGGCACCTACCGCAGTCTTCGATATTTTCAAGCGGGAATTTGATGCGGCCTATGCAGAGGGCGGGCTGTTCCAGCTGACCATGCATCCGCACATCATTGGCTACCGCTCGCGCCTGTGGATTCTCGAAGAACTGATACGCCATATGCGCAGTCTGCCAGGCGTCTGGTTTGCCACGCACGCGGATGTCGTGCGCTACGTAAGGACTCAACATGATCGATAATTTTTCAAATTCACAAATTGTTCGTAAAGAAGTCATTGCCACCCGGGGCGGTGTCGTTGCAGCCCAGCACCGTCGTGCTGCCGAAGTAGGCGCCGCCGTGCTCGAAGCGGGCGGCGATGCCGTCGATGCTGCCGTTGCAACATCCTTTGCGCTCGGCGTCGTTGAACCCTGGATGAGTGGCCCCACCGCTGGAGGTGCAATGGTGGTGTGGCGCGCCAAAGAGGCACGTGCACAGGTTGTAAATTTTGGTTGTCGCTCACCCCGCGAACTGAACCCGGCTGATTACCCCTTGAGTGGCTCAGGCAAGTCTTCAGATTTATTCCCCTGGCCTGCGGTCATCGAGGATCGCAACGTGATGGGAGCCACTGCGGTTGCAGTGCCAGGTGTCGTATCAGGCATGGGGCTTGCACACAAACATTTCGGGCGCATGCCCTGGCGCGACCTTGTGATGCCCGCGGCCAAGCTGGCCGACGAAGGGCTCATCGTCGACTGGTACACCTCGCTCGTGATTGGAGCCAATGCACGCGTGCTCGCCAGGGATCCGGACTGTGCCGCCTTATTTCTCGAAGACGGCCAGTGGCCCATTGCGGGCGACTGGACAGCACTTAATGATCGTCATCTGAATCAAAAAGCATTTGCACAAACACTATTACAAATCGCAGAGTCCGGACCAGAAACTTTTTACGCAGGTGATGTCGCTCAGGCGTTGGTACGCGACGTGCGTGCAAAAGGCGGCTGCTTAAGCCTCGAAGACCTGGCAAATTATCAGGCTGAAATGGTTGATCCGTTAACCATCGACTATCGCGGTGGTCGTGTCTTTGCCACGCCGGGCCTGACTGGAGGCCCAACTTTTGGCAAAGCACTTGAATTACTAGCCAGAGAGCTCAGCCCCACCAAAGGAAGTCCGGGAGCTGCCACCTATGCTGGATTTGCACGCGCGCTCCAGGCTGCCTTCAAATTACGTTTTGAGAATATGGGCGATCACGAGTCCCCCAAAGCTCCGGGCTGCACGACGCATTTCAGTATCGTTGATCGTCATGGCAACATGTGTTCGGTCACCCAGACGTTGCTGTCCATTTTTGGCTCGCGCGTAGTGTCCCCTTCAACAGGCCTGCTGCTCAACAACGGCATCATGTGGTTTGACCCAGAACCAGGCAAGGCAAACTCTCTCGCACCGAACAAGCGCTGCCTAGCCAATTACTGTCCGGTTATTGGAGAAGATGATACTGGGCGCACCTTTGCAATTGGCGCCTCAGGTGGTCGCAAGATTCTTGGTTCGGTCATGCAGCTCAGCTCTTTCATCATGGACCATGGCTTGAATCTTGAACAAGCATTTAATCAGCCGCGCATTGATGTCAGTGGTGGCAACAACGTCATCGCAGATCGCACCCTCACCCCGGATATCGTATCTGCGCTCGGTCAAGTCATGCCGGTCGTCCAGGCAAGAAGAAACCCCTATCCTTATGCCTTTGCCTGCCCAGCTGGGGTGATGCGTGAAGGTGACATGAACACGGGTTGTACCGAGATCATGTCACCCTACGGTGATGCTGTGCGCGAGGGACAATCCTCAGACTAGGGTCTGAACCCATTTGCCTGTGCGCAACAGATGGGCGTCCTGCAGATAAGGCGCCACGAGTTGCACGCCCAGGGACAAGCCCTTGTCCGTGCGCGCGACAGGAAGGGTCAGGGCAGGCGCGCCCAAAAAACTCCAGAGCGCACAAAAGATCGGATCACCGGTTGAAGACAACCCTTCTGGTGCCTCGCCGGTGGCGGGCACAGTCAGAATAGCGTCATAATTTTTGAGCGTATCTTTCAGGGCATATCGCAACTTATGCTGCAGTGCGCGGGCAAACAGATAATCCATCGCACCACGCAAACGTCCATTCGTGACTAAGTCTTTAATGTGATGTGTGACACGTTCAGGAAATAGCCGGACATGCTCCGCATGTACCGCAGCACCTTCCGCCTCAAGCAGACAGAACATGGCATCTACACCGGTCCAGTATTCATCGGGCAAGGAAAACTCATCAACGACCGCGCCTGCAGCACGTAACGTTTGAATAGTCGTCTGCATGGCCTGCTGTTGCCCGTGCGTCACCCTGTCGTCAAATGGCGTGCGTAACATCGCCAGACGAGGAGGCGACATCGTGCCAAGTCCGCCATCAAGATTCATCGGTACGGGTGGCAACACGATACTGTCAGGTTCAGCAGCCGTACGATTGCGAAGCAAATTAAAAGCAAAGGCTGCATCATCGACCGAGCGTGTCAGGAATCCCACATGGTCAAGCGAAGCGGCAAATGGAAATGTCTGTGCACGTGGCACGGCTCCAAAACTCGCCTTGAATCCAACAATGCCGCAATACGCCGCAGGACGGATCACAGACCCGACCGTCTGGGTACCCAGGGCTAGCGGCAGAATGCCCGCTGCAACGGCAGCTGCCGAACCGCTGGAGGAGCCACCCGGAGTGTGCGCAGGATTTGACGGGTTAACGGTCGGTCCCGGTCCGCGCCAGGCAAACTCTGTCGTAACAGTCTTGCCAAAGATTGCGCCACCAAGCTGTCTGATACGCGTGACGATTGGAGCATCCTCCGACAACATCTGGTCAACATAAATTGCCGAACCACAGGTCGTGGGCAACTCTGCCGTAGCAATTAAATCTTTAATGCCGACCGGGATGCCTGACAGCGCACCATCTGAGTGCTCAAGTTGCGCCAGCAATGCCTCTGATGGCGCACGTGAAACAAAAGCATGCAGACCAGGTTCGAGTGCATCGGCGCGATGCACGCACTGCATCAAGTAATCCGAAGCAGAAAGTATGCCACTCTGGATTGCGCGACTGGCCTCAACCAGACCGAGCGGACAGGCGTCTGCGGTCGTACCCAGATCAGGATGCACTACAGACGTTTTTAGCGAGGAAATCGTCATCATGTTCTTTGGAGTCTGCCGGAATATTTAAGGAAGTACTAATGCGTTTTTAACGTAACGTACCAATTTGCAGGTGATTCTGAGCTGCGTGAATCTGAGGTGGTTCAGTCTGTCTGGCTGATATCGATCTGACTCCCGACAGATCGAGTCTAGCAAATAGCGTGCCAGTTCGCGCAATGACACACCTTTTTAATCCTAAGCGTTATATTTGCAGTGCATAAAGTACACGAATGGGTCTGTCCTGTTTGTGGCGCGTGCATTTTTGAATTGAATGACCTGCATTACCAGGAGAAACCAGGTGTACAACCCCAAACATTTCGAGCAGCATGATGCAGGTGCAATCGCTGAGTTAATTGAGAACTTTCCCCTGGCTGCTCTGGTGACGCGCACCGACGATCAGATTGTCGCAAATCACATTCCCTTTTTGCTCGAGAGTGGCATGGCGATTGGCAGCAAGCTGATCGGCCACGTTGCCCGCGCCAATCCCGTCTGGCAGGATACAGACCCCACAGCAGACTCTCTATTGATTTTCCAGGGACCCAGCGCTTACATCACACCAAACTGGTACCCCTCTAAAAAAGAGACTCACCTGGTCGTACCAACCTACAACTATGCGATGGTGCACGTATACGGTCACCTGCACGCATCGCATGATGAGCCGCTCAAGCGGCGCATTGTTGCAGACCTTACAGGCACAATGGAAGACAGACGTGCAAGCCCCTGGCGCATGTCAGACGCCCCTGCTGACTATATCGAAAAAATGCTGAGTGCGATTGTGGCTGTTGAATTCACCATCACACGTATCGAAGCAAAATGGAAGGTCAGCCAGAATCGCCCAGTCAGCGATCGTGAAGGCGTCGAGAACGGGCTTGCGCAGCAGGCGCTATCGGAGGACGATCAACGGATGGCGCGGATGGTGAAAGCCGGCACAGGAGTCGGCAAGCAGACCTGAGCATCAGACCTGCCTGCCCGGCCGAACAACCATCCTTACATGCCTGGCTTTTGCTTGCAGTCGACCATTGCACGCAAAAGCAGCTTGTCTTGCTGATGATCGGCGGGATACAGCGAAGAGATCACCACACAACCAGATACGGTTTCTATGGCTTTGATCTGACGGTTTTTCTGTTTATCTAGATCCGTGCTGAACAGGCCGCCTTCTTTGCCACCAAAGGCCTCCCACTGGTCATGACCGAGCGGCAGGACACTGACCTCGCGCTTGTCCAGCACAACTACATGCTTTTGCACATCGTGGTGATAGTAAGCCGGACTGCCTTGGCATCCCGCCAGGAGCAATGCCACGACAACCGTTGCCAAAATCTTCATGAACTTCTATCCCTTGACGCAGAACAATGTGTAGCACTATAAGATACGATTCACTATTATCCGCTTACACGCAGAACTTTATTTGGAACTAAGCATACCGCGACTTTGGCGATCAATGCTTATGTTGTGATCGCCCCCACTGTGCACGCTCCCCCCAGAACACGCAACAATTATAAATAGACATACGAGGAAACAATCATGACTGAAGGCGTATTAAAAATTTCATCCCTCAAGGGCAAAGTATCGGATGCCGAATGGCAGGCACGGGTCGATCTCGCAGCCTGTTATCGCCTGGTTGAAATATATGGCATGGCTGACATGATGGCGAACCATATTTCGGCACGCGTACCCGGGGAAGAAGGCACCTACCTCATCAATGCCTACGGCATGATGTATGAAGAAATTACTGCCTCCAGTCTGCTTAAAGTCGATCACGAGGGCAACATCCTCACAAAACCGGACTTTGGTGAGCTGAACTATGGCGTGAACAAGGCAGGTGCAGTGATTCACAGTGCTGTCCATCATGCACGTCCAGACGTTAGTTGCGTCATTCACACCCACAGCTGGGCATCCATGGCGGTTTCCTCACTGGAATGCGGCCTGTTGCCACTGACCCAGACCGCCATGCGATTTTTAAAAATCAGTTACCACGACTACCAGGGCGTCGTTCTGGATGAGGCCGAGCAAGAGTCACTGGTCAACGACCTGGGGACTGGCGAAGCCATGATTCTGCGCAATCATGGCGCGCTCACCGTGGGTCGCACAATCGGCGAAGCGTTCAACTGGATGCACCGCCTGGAGCTATCCTGTCGTGCACAGCTAGGAACCATGGCATGCAACAGCCCGCTTGCCGCCGTTTCTGAAAAAGTACTTGAAGAAACCTGGAACAATTATCAGCCTGGCACACGTCGTCCATACGGCGTGATGGAATGGCCAGCACTGTTGCGCAAGCTGGATCGCACAGACCCCTCTTATAAAAACTAAGAACCCTGTCAGGGCAGGCCTGTTTACGGGGGCCTGACCGGAACAGCACCTTTGCTCGACTTTGGAGACAACATGATCCGCAGAAACTTTCTGTATGTATTCGGTATGGCTGCTGCATTCGTAGCTACATCCGGCATGGCACAGATCCCCGCAAAACCCATCACCATGATCGTACCGTTCGCGGCGGGCGGCAACCTTGACCTCGTGGCGCGCATCATTGCCCCACCGATGGCAAAACTTCTCGGCCAACCTGTTGTCGTCCAGAACAAGGCAGGTGCGGGAGGAGCGATCGGGGCATCAGAAGTCGCACGCGCAGAGCCCGATGGCTCCACCCTGCTCGTGAGCACACCCAATGCAATTGTGGTGTTACCCAAAATGGCTCCGACGACCTATGACATCAATAGCTTTGCAAGCGTCGGTCTGATCGCCTCGACATCTCAAGTTCTGGTCATCAAGGCAGACAATCCAAAATTTAAAACCATGGCTGAGTTTCTTGCCTACGTTAAGAGCCATCCAGGCAAAGTCAGCATTGCCCACTCCGGTATTGGCACGACCAATCACATCGCCATCATGCAATTGCAATCTGTTGCCGGACTGGATATGAACGTTGTCGCTTACAAGGGCTCGGGTCCCGCCATTATTGATTTGCTGGGTGGTCAGGTCGACGTATTGCTGGATCAGCTTTCAAGCTCGATCAACAACATCAAGTCGGGCCGGGCCGCAGCACTGACTGTCCTATCAAACGCACGTGATCCGCTTTTGCCCGAAGCTCCCGGAACAAGGGAGGCTGGCTTGCTGGCGCTTGACGTCAGCACCACCACAGGATTGCTGGCACCAGCCAAGACACCACCTGCCACGTTGCAAGCCCTGCATGCTGCGCTCAACAGCGTCTTGCAGGACGAGCAAGTCAAAGAACAGTTGCTCAAAATTGGCAGTATTGCCCGCCCTGGCAACTCAGACATTTTTACCAACATGCTTCAATCAGAAGAAGCACAAGCCAAAGTGCTCGCAGCATCCGGCAAACTCAAGGCTGATTAAATATGACACGTCCCTGTCTGGCTCCACTTCACAACATCGCTCCGATCACACTCAAGATCCCCGCGCATGCCTGCGACAGCCATGCGCACACTTTTGGTCCTTATGATGCGTTCCCCTTATCCGAGGAACGCAGCTATACGCCGGACGCACAGACCGGCAAAGATTTTGTGACACACCTGGACCAGATCGGCTTTGAGCGCGGCGTGCTGGTAACAGGTAGCGCATGTGGTCAGGACAATGGTTCAGTACTCGAAGCGCTGCGACAATATCCAACGCGCTTGCGTGGTGTGGCAGTGCCAGACCCAGACGTAACAGAGAAAGAGCTTGATGACTGGTCGCAACTTGGTATGCGTGGTGTACGTGTCAACCTCTTCAAACGCAATGGCCAGGCCGTCTATAAAAACGGCGTCGGCCTGGACGTAATCGAAAAGCTCGCCCCCCGTCTCAAAGCACGAGGCTGGCACCTGCAAGTCTGGATCCATGCGCCCGACATCCCTGAGATGGCACCTCATCTGCTTAAACTTGGCTTGCCGCTTGTGATCGACCATATGGGTCGAATGAGTACGGCACTTGGCGCAGATCACGCAGGCATTGATGCGCTCGCACGCATGCTCGCAGAAGGCACTGCCTGGACCAAAATCTCAGGCGCTGACCGTGTCACGACACAAGGCAATCCGTACCACGATGTAGATGCGCTCGCGCGTAAACTCATCCAGGCAAACATCGAACGTATCGTCTGGGGAACAGACTGGCCACACATTAACTATTTCGACCCCGCCGATATGCCAGATGATGGAAACCTGGTGAACTTACTGGAACGCTGGTTGCCAGCACCCAGAGATCTGCAAAAAGTACTTGTCGACAACCCGGCCATTCTCTATGGATGGGCATCATGAAACTGATATTCATGAATCTTTGTTCATCACAAGCTGTCGTGCTGGGCCGCTTGCATACCATCTATCGCAACCTCTTTGTGCTGATTGCGCTCGTCACTAGCCTGGTGCCGCATGGCTCGTCGTTCGCACAATCGATTGATGACTATCCCGCCAAGCCGGTAAAGGTCGTTGTATCCTTTACCGCGGGCGGCACCACAGATGTCATCGCTCGCAGCGTGAGCCAGTACCTTGCCGAACAGTTCAAGCAGCCATTTATTATTGAAAACAAACCCGGTTCGGGCGGCAACATTGGCAATGAGCAGGTCGCACGTTCTGCACCAGATGGCTACACACTGACCGTTGCGTCTGTCGGACCCATGGCAATCAATCCGACACTGTTTAAAAACCTGAAATACGATCCTCTCACTGAGTTAGTTCCCGTCATTCTGATTGCTGATGTGCCAAATGTTCTGGTTGTGCATCCTGATTCGCCGATCCGGACGTTTGCCGATTTCGTCGCTTTCGCCAAAGCCAAGCCGGCAGGCACCCTGAACTATGGTTCGACTGGCGTGGGCACCTCGGCACATCTTTCTAGCTTCATGCTGATGGACCGCATGGGCGTCGAGGCGCAACACATTCCCTACAAGGGTGCAGAAGCACTCAATGACATGCTGGCAGGCCGCATTGATTTCATGTTTGCGACCATCCCCTCAGTCATCGCTCAAATCAAGGCTGGTAAATTGCGTGCGCTTGTCGTCAGCAGTCCTAACCGGTCACGTTCCCTGCCAGATGTCCCGACCGTTGCGGCAAGCGGTTACCCCGGGTTTGCTGCAGGCTCCTGGTTCGGCATGCTCGCGCCAAGAGGAACACCTCAGCCCATTATTGACAAACTCAATGTGGCAACCGCGGCAGCCATGGTCAAACTGGAGGCCCGTTTTATTGCCGAAGGTGCAGACCCTGTAGGGGGATCACCCGCAGATTTCAAAAATTTCATCCAGCAGGAATATATCAAATGGAAAAAAGTCGTGATTGATTCTGGAGCGAGTGCAAGATGAGCAACATTGGTCTGACCCCACGCATTTTATTATCTGAGACCACGGCAAAAGAACTGGCCCCTCAGCTGACGGAAATCTTTGGCATCAATGGATACCGCCAGGTGAGCGCCCAGGAAATTCACGCTGGCACTGCCGACGCAGATCTTTGCTTTGTCTCGCGCGAGATCACCGGCAATTCAACCAAACAGAATATCCTGCCTGACACCCAGTATTTTTATGATGCACTGAAAGCCTCTAAAGACCTGAAGTGGTTGCATGTGCACTCTGCTGGCGCCGACCGACAAATTTTCCTGGATCTGATTGCGCGGGGTGTCACACTCACCACCTCATCGGGTGCGAGTGCGAGTCTGGTCGCACAAACTGCCCTGACAGGCCTGCTATCGCTGTCGCGTCGCTTTCCACAACTGGCTGTCGCACAACGCGCGCATGTATGGGCACCCTTCTTCAAAACCGGGTTGCCACCCGATCTCGAAGGGCAGACCGCGACGATTGTTGGCTGGGGTCCGATCGGGCAGAAACTCGGTGCCTGGCTCACCGCGATCGGTTTAAATACCATCGTTGTCCGCCAGTCAGCAGCGTCACTGATCGAAGGCGCACGTGTTGTTTCTTTTACGGACTTCAAAGCCATCCTGCCGGAAACCGACTGGCTTGTGCTTGCATGTCCACTGACCACACAAACGACTCAGTTGGTCAGTGCAACAGCCATGGCACTGATGAAGCCCTCCGCGCACATTATTAATATCTCGCGTGGAGCAGTCATCGACGAGCCTGCCATGATTGATGCCCTGAACAACGGCCGTCTGGCGGGAGCCTATCTGGATGTGTTCGCCCAGGAGCCGTTACCTGCCGAGTCGCCCCTCTGGGATATGCCCAACGTCATTGCCACGCCGCACACCGCGGGATTTTCTGATGGAATTTTGCAGCGCATGTCGCAAATGTTTATTCAGAATCTTAAACACTGGCATCGCGGCGAACCGCTGTTTAACGTCGTCAAGTAACGCGTTGATCAGCCCGCGGGCTGTTCGATTTCTTCGGCAGTGACTGCGATTTTCAGGACATGTTCTCCACCTCCGCGGATCACTCCGCGCAGTGGAGATACATCACCAAAATCACGGCCGATTGCCAATCGAACGTGACCGGGCCCAGCCACCACATCGTTGGTCGGATCAAGCTCAAGCCAATAGCCGGGCGCAGTCGGACAATAGACGGCCACCCAGGCATGTGAGGCATCTGCTCCCCGCAACTTGATTTGCCCTGGCAGAGGTTTAGTCAGCAAGTATCCGCTGACATACTGCGCACTTAAACCGAGCGCGCGCAGACAACCAATCAGAATATGTGAAAAGTCCTGACAGACCCCCGCACGATTAGTGAAGGCTTCAAGAATCGGCGTGTGCACTTCGGTCGCGCCGGAGGCATACTTGAAATCACGATGAATCCGGGTGCACAGGTCCTGGCTGGCCAGCGCAATACTTCGGCGCGGCGTAAAAGACTCCAAAGCATAGTCGCGCAACTCTTTCAAACGCGGCACATAGGGGCTCGGAAAAGCAAACTCCGAAGCGGGCAAGTACGCCCGATCAAGCGCGTAGGACAACGCCTCCCGCACATCTTCCCATTCAGGCGCAGTTGCCATGTCAAACTTGGCGTAACGGTCTCGCAGTGCGACCGTTGACAACGAACGCACGATCAGTTTGGTGTGCGGTGTATCCAGCGTGAAAAAACTACGCACATTGCCGAAAGCATCTTTGCTCTCAGACTGATTGCTGGGTGTTGGATGAATCTCTACTTTGGATGACAACACACGCTGCCAGTCCGAAGTCAGTGGCCTGAGGTAAGCAAGATGATGCGCCAGCTCAACATCTGTCTGGTAGGTATATAGCGTTTCATGCTCAACCTGAATTTGTGTCTGTGTCTGTGTCTGTGTCTGTGTCTGTGTCTGCGACTGTGTCTGCGACTGTGATTCAGATGCAGATGCAGATGCAGATTGGGATTGGGATTGGGATTGGGATTGCATCATGATGCGAAATGCCTCTCGACCGCATGCGCAAAAAATCTGCGGCTGATTTCGTCAGAGAGTTGTGCACCAAAGGCACCTGCCGCACGGACCATTTCGACTTGTTTGAGCACCAAGTCTTCTTCCTGATCAAACGCTGGCATCCCGACAAGCAAGGCCTCGCCATTCGGTAAATGTGCGATCTCAGACTTGAGCGCCTGAAGAATGCAACCAAACGAACGGGGGTTGGTGGCGTCGGTGACCAGCAGATCCATCAGGGCCGGAATATCCTGTTGCCTCTGATAACGTGTGCGGTACGTAATTGAACTATCGAACAGAACCAGCAAAGTTTCAAAGCCGCGCGGTGTATAGACGGCGGCATAAGAAAAGAACGCGGTCAGGATGCCACTCAGACTGATCAGGCGCTCAGTCAGTCGCCCGACTGTCAGCATGTGCCATCCCAGATCACGCGTCATCCTGTCAGACTGAAAACCCACCAGTGCGACCAGTTGCACGCCGATGGAGTCCAGGACTTCAATCATATCGATCGCCGAGCGCTGCGACACGCGCGCGGAACGTGCACGACGGATCTTGCCATCTACAGCGGCGGAGTCACTGACTACGGCACGCCTGGAAACTGGCGGGCTCAGCATTTTTTTCATCGCCTGCGCGATTTCGGCATGTTCGACTGGCAGACGATCGCGCACGGCTTTTAATGAAAATTCAAGCGCATCAATATTATCAGTCAACCCTTTGACATCTTTTTGTGTCAGCTGACTAATCAGCGTGCGTCCAAAGACCACGGCAGATGCCGTCAGGCTCGGTGTGCCAGCAGGGATCAGGCCATGCATTTCGCCCAGGGCACTCATGGCCTCGTTCAACGCTGGCAAACTATCCTGCTGATTGGTCGTGACCAGGACAAGTGCTTCCTTTGCCAGACGCACCATAGACTCGCATCTTTCCGTGTATCGGCCAAGCCAGAATAAGTTTTCTGCCGAACGGCTGGATACCAGCTGTTCGGTTGCCGTCCAGCGGGGAATTTTTTCGCGGCTCGGCAGCATTGAATAGGTGTCGACCGCATGATCCGTCATCACCCACGTATCAAGCGTACTGCCTCCACTCTGGAGCGACACGATGTGCGGATCCACCGAGGCAATGCGTGTCATGCCTCCTTGCAGAAGCTCCCACTCGCCCTTGCCATTGGACACGGCATAGACTCTTAACATGGCGGTGCGGGGCGCAATGCCCTCGTCCTGCCAGGTCGGCGCCTGGGAAAAAGGTAAATAGCTTTGTGTCGTATAAATATCTGGCTGCATATCCATGCGGTCACGCCAGGCCTGCATTTCCTCTGGTGACAACAAGCTGCCGATCACCGGCTCAAAATTCATTCTCGCACTCGTCGCATAGGTCGGCTTGATCACCTGGGTGTTCAAGTCTGGCGAAATATCCTGCCAGGCCGCTGCTTCACCACACCACCACGTGTTCAGTGAAGGCATTTTCAAGGGTTCACCCAACAAATGCTCTGACATCGCAGGCAAGAAACCCTGAACAGCGGGCGACTCCAGAAAACTCGTCCCGAGCGCGTTGGCCATCACAACATTGCCTGCACGCACGGCCTGCAGCAAGCCAGGTATTCCGAGACTGGAATCCGCACGTAACTCGAGTGGATCACAAAAATCATCATCCAGCCGGCGCAGCAGACCGTGGATCTGCTGCAAGCCATGCATGGTTTTGAGATAGAGCTTGTCATCACGCACCGTGAGATCCGCCCCCTCAACCAGAGGCAGACCCAGATAGCGCGCCAGATAGGCATGCTCAAAATATGTTTCGTTATACGGACCTGGCGTGAGCAAGGCGAACCTGGGTGTGCCTTTGGCAATCGTAGCCGCAGTCACGGTCATGGAATCCAGCAGGCGCTTATAGCTAGAGGCAATGTGCTGCACCCTCATCTCGCGATAGGCTTCAGGAAACATGCGCGAAATAATCAGCCTGTTTTCGAGCACATAGCCCAGGCCGGAAGGTGTCTGCGTGCGCTGACCGATGACCCACCAGCGGCTATCAGGCCCCCGGGCGATATCGAAAGCAACCACATGCAGATAGATGCCACCCAGTGGCTGCACACCCTGCATCGACCGCAGGTAACCCGGATTGCCCAGCACCAGTGCTGCAGGCAGATAACCGCCGTGGATCAGCGACTGTTTGCCATACACATCCTGCAGAATGGCATTGAGAAGCTTGGCACGTTGCTGCAAACTGCTGGCAATGTTGCGCCACTCAGCCGGACCAATCAACAGAGGTAATGTATTGAGCGACCAGGGCCGGACCTGGTCCTGCTCGTCCGCATAAACGTTATAGGTAATTCCGTTTTGCAAAATCAGGCGATTGATCGTTTCGCTATTTGCAGGCAAGTCCTGCAAGCCAGTTTCGCCAAGATACGAAAAGAAGGTCTGCCATGCCTGACGCAACTCACCCTTTGCATCACGCAGTTCATCATAATGACCAAGCTTGGTCGCAGCCGTCAGCTGACGCACGTGTTCAAGCAGCGATTCCAGCTGTGTGTCAGGGCTCCGCACAGGGTCGGGCATCGAGGTTGAATCAGACGACATGGGCCTAGTCAAAAAAAGGTTAATTACGGCGCATATCAAGTGTAAAGGGAAATTCAGGGCTAGGGGGAGCGAGCTCCAACTGCATATCACCCGGTGTATGTTCCAGCCTGAAAAATCTGGCCAGGCGTCGGCTTTCTGCCTCAAACGAGTTGACCGGTAGCGTGTCGTAACTCAATCCGCCAGGGTGAACGACGTGGTAACGACAGCCACCAAGCGAGCGCGACAACCAGTTATCGACCACATCAAACGTCAGTGGTGCATGCACATCAATCGTAGGATGCAGGGCCGAGGGTGGATTCCAGGCACGATACCGCACCCCGATCAGATACTCTCCCTCAATGCCGGTCGGCTGCAGAGTAGGAGCCACGCCATTGATTGCCAAAGCATAGCGATTGTCTGTATAGCCTGAGACCTTAAGCTCAATACGCTCAACCGAAGAGTCGACATACCGGACCATGCCACCACCACCGCCCTCCTCGCCCATGACGTGCCACGGTTCAAGCGCAGCCCGTAAAGAAAGCTGCATGCCTCGAATTTCTGTCTGTCCAATCAGCGGGAACCTGAATTCAAAATGCGGGGCAAACCAGCTCGAGTCAAAGGCAAAGCCCGCACGGTTCAGTTCCGCAATGACATCTTCAAAATCCATTTTAATAAACGTCGGCAGCATAAAACGGTCATGCAGTTGCGTGCCCCAGCGTGTCAGCCGCGTCTTGCCCTTGGGGCGGTATGGCGTTTTCCAGAACCAGGCGACCAGTGCACGAATCAGCAACTGCTGCACCAGACTCATATGCGGGTGCGGCGGCATTTCAAAACCACGCAACTCCAGCAGTCCCAGGCGACCCGTTGGTCCGTCAGGCGAGTACAGCTTGTCAATACTGAATTCTGAACGATGGGTATTGCCCGTCACGTCAATCAGAATATTGCGCAAGGCACGATCAATCATCCAGGGTGCGCAACTGCCTTCAGCCAACATCTGGCGATCGATTTCCTGCAGGGCAATTTCCAGCTCATAGATCTGATCGTTGCGTGCTTCATCGACCCGGGGCGACTGACTGGTCGGACCAATAAACAATCCCGAAAACAGATAGGACATGGCGGGGTGATTGTGCCAAAACGTCAACAAACTCGCCAGCACATCCGGCCGTCGTAAAAATGGACTGTCAATCGGGCTGGCCGCTCCCATGACAAAGTGATTGCCCCCTCCCGTTCCGGTGTGGCGGCCGTCCATCATGAATTTTTCTGTGCTCAGGCGCGTTTCGTGCGCCGCCTGGTATAAAAATTCCGTGTTCTGCACCAATTCATTCCAGCTGCTCGCGGGATGAATATTGACCTCAATGACACCAGGATCTGGTGTCACCTGCAAAACCGTCAGGCGCGCATCACGAGGTGGTGGATATCCTTCGATCACGATCTGAACATCGAGAGCAGTGGCCGTATCCTCAACGGCGGCAAGCAAGGCCAGATAATCGTCAAGCTGCTTGAGCGGAGGCATAAACACGTAGAGCATCGTGCTTTCTGGCGACGAAAACTCAAGTTTCGGTCCGTTGGCGCGGTGCGGATTACGCACTTCAACGCACAAGGCGGTACGGGTCAGTTTCGCGGCCGACTCAAACTTTTTGGGCGGCGTCACACACTCAGGTGATGTCGTGTCCAAGGCCGCTGGCGGACTCTGCATGCGCAGTGCCGTGGTACTGACCAGCGTAGTCTGGGGTGCAAATGGATCAACATCGATCTGATACGGATAGTCTTTTTTTGACACCCAGGGCAAAGAGTCCAGTGGCAAACGGTAACCCATCGCCGAGTCCCCTGGAATCAGGTACATGCGATCGTCGCGCAAGAACCAGGGGCCAGAGCGCCACCGTGGCCCGTCTTTTGCAGCCTTTTCATCAGACAGCAACGGCAAGGCATACCCCACGACGCTGTCCAGCTTATATTCAAAGACACGGCGCAAGCGTGCCCGCTCAAGCTCGTCATCCAGCCTGGAGTCAAAAGGGTCCACGTTGACGGGCAGGGTGCGTTCACGCCACAGATAGTAAAAAGTATCCTCGTAACCGCTCTGGATAAACTCAGAACCAACGCCCAGATTCTGGGCGAGCCGATGAACAAAAGCCTGCGCATCTGCCGCCGTGTAATGATGCTCTTCGCGCTCATCTGCAAACAGGGCGGGATTATTCCAGCAAGGCTGGCCGTCGCGTCGCCAGTAGGCCGACAGAGACCAGCGAGGCAGCTGTTCGCCCGGATACCACTTGCCCTGCCCAAAATGTAAAAACCCGCCTTTTGCATAACGATCCTGCAATTTCTGCAAGAGCTCGCAACCAAGACCACGCTTGGTGGGGCCCATTGCTTCGGTATTCCACTCATCTCCGTCACGATCCAGTGCGCTGACAAAGGTTGGTTCACCTCCCATGGTCAACCGTACGTCCTGCGCCGTCAGTTGTGCATCAACCTGATGCCCAAGCTGATCAATATCGCTCCACTGTTGTGCTTCGTATGGTTTAGTCACTCGTGGCGACTCATACACCCGGCCAACTGACATTTGGTGCATAAATTCAACTTCGCACTCATCCAGTGCACCAGAAATGGGCGCAGCTGACGAAGGCTCGGGCGTACATGCAATCGGAATATGTCCTTCACCAGCCAGCAAGCCCGAAGTCGGATCCAGGCCGACCCAGCCTGCTCCCGGCAAATACACCTCGCACCAGGCATGTAAATCGGTAAAGTCTGTCTCAGCACCTGTCGGACCATCCACCGCCTCAACATCAGGCTTGAGCTGTATCAGATAGCCCGAAACAAAGCGGGCGGCCAGCCCATACTGGCGCAAGGCATGCACCAATAACCAGGCAGAATCCCGGCATGAGCCAGAACCGAGCGTCAAGGTTTCCTCGGGGGTCTGTACGCCTGGTTCCATCCGGATCGTGTAGGACACTTGCCGATGGGCCCGGCTATTGATTTCAACCAGAAAATCAATGCTGCGACGCTTGCGGCGCGGGATATTCTTCAGAAAGGTCGAAAGTTTCGGACCAGGCTCTGTGGTGCGCAGATATGGTGCAAGATCAGCCACCAGCTCTGGAGAATACTTAAACGGAAACTCTTGTGCCTCTGGCTCCAGAAAGAAGTCAAAGGGGTTATAGACCGACATCTCTGCCACCAGATCAACCGTGACCTGAAACTCCCGTGTCTTGTCAGGAAAGACCACGCGCGCAAGATAATTCGAAAACGGATCCTGTTGCCAGTTCATAAAGTGCAGAGCCGGCGTGACGCGCAAGGCATAGGAAAGGATGCGCGTGCGACAGTGTGGCGCAGGCCTCAGCTTAATCACCTGGGGCCCCAGATTAATCAATTGATCGTAGCGATACGTCGTGACGTGATGGAGTGCGAGATTGATAGCCATGGTTCTTTTTAAGCAATAACTATGCCAGAATGAGGCGGGATGTACAGTATCCATATGCGTGGCATGGATTTTGCTTTGCTGTAACTATGTTTATAGCCTACCAATAGTCGTTTTTGTGCAATTACGCACATAGTGCTTTTTGATTACGTGAAAGTAACGGGTGATCTGATGCAACAAACACAGTCCATGAAAAGTATTGCTTTCGACGAAATGGTCGACCACAGTTTGTCTGCGATGCAGGGCATTGACTCTGGCCACAGCCCAAGGCCGCACTACGCTGGGTTTGCCGAGTGGCTCGCACAGCAACCCGAACAGATGCTCAAAGCACGTCGCGAAGAAGCTGAGCTGATTTTCCGCAGAGTCGGCATTACTTTTGCAGTCTATGGCGATACGGATGGCACCGAACGCACGATCCCTTTTGATATCGTGCCGCGCATTTTTCCTGCCCATGAGTGGTCCGCGCTCGAACGCGGCCTCAAGCAGCGCGTCCAAGCCCTGAATATGTTTTTACATGATGTCTATCATGATCAGCACATTCTGAAGGCCGGGATCGTTCCCCGCGAACAGGTCCTGAACAATGCACAATACCGGCCTCAGATGCAGGGCGTCGATGTGCCGCTGGGCATCTACGCGCACATTGCAGGGATTGATATCGTGCGCGCCAACCACGGCGCAGATACCGGAGCATTCTTTGTCCTTGAAGACAATTTGCGCGTTCCGTCAGGCGTGTCATACATGCTCGAAAATCGCAAGATGATGATGCGCCTGTTCCCGGAGCTCTTTGCAAAACACCGGGTCGAACCTGTCGAGCACTACCCCGACCTGCTGCTGGAATCCCTGCGTCACGCCACACCCTCATCGGCGCGCCAACCCAACGTTGTGGTGCTCACACCAGGCATGTATAACTCGGCATATTTTGAACATGCCTTTCTCGCACAGCAAATGGGAGTCGAGCTTGTCGAAGGCCAGGACCTTTTTGTACAGGACGACGTGGTCTTTATGCGCACCACGCAAGGCCCCAGACGCATTGATGTCATTTATCGCCGTGTCGACGATGACTTTCTCGACCCGGAAGTCTTTCGCGACGACTCGACCCTTGGGCCCAAAGGCCTGCTGCGTGCCTATCGCGCCGGCAACGTTGCGATCTGCAACGCCATCGGCACCGGGGTCGCAGATGACAAGTCCATTTACCCCTACGTCCCCGACATGATCCGTTTTTATCTGAGTGAAGAACCGCTCATTGCGAACGTCCCGACGTTCATGTGCCGCAAGCCTGATGAGCTGGACTATGTCATCCAGAACATGGACAAACTGGTGGTCAAGGAGGTTCACGGCGCGGGGGGCTACGGCATGCTGGTGGGTCCGGCTTCGACCAAAGCCGAGGTTCAAGCGTTCCAGGCGCGTGTGCTGGCAAACCCGAATAACTACATTGCACAGCCCACGCTCGCGCTGTCAACATGTCCGACCTATGTTGATGCAGGCATCGCGCCACGCCATATCGATCTGAGACCTTTCGTCCTGTCTGGCGAACATGTGCGCATGGTACCGGGCGGACTCACCCGCGTTGCACTCAAGGAAGGCTCACTGGTGGTCAACTCATCACAAGGTGGCGGCACCAAAGACACCTGGATCCTGGAACATTAAGGCGAACGCACATGCTATCAAGAACTGCAGATCACTTGTATTGGATGGCGCGCTACACAGAGCGTGCCGAAAATACATCACGCATGCTGGATGTAAATTATCAGATGTCACTTTTGCCACAGTCAGAAAAAACCATTGAAAGTGGCTGGCGCGCGATGCTTGAAATTTCTGAGCTGACACAGGACTACAACGCCCGCCATGCGAACGTCACTCCCGCAGAAGTCATCGCCTTTATGTCGCGCGATATGGACAACCCTTCTTCAATCATGCGCTGCCTGCAAGGGGCACGTGAAAATGCACGGGCAGTGCGTGGCTCAATCACCACCGAGCTGTGGGAAACGATCAACACCACCTGGCTTGAAGCACAACGCATGGTCAGCAAAGGCCGCGCGGAACAATCACCCGCAGAGTTTTTTGAATGGGTGAAATTCCGTTCGCATCTGACACGTGGCGTACACGCAGGCACGATGATGCGAGGTGAGGTCTATGACTTTATCCAGCTCGGCTCTTTTCTTGAACGCGCGGACAACACGGCAAGATTGCTAGACGTCAAATTCCTTGCCGCAGCTGAATCACGCGATGAGGCCACCGACCCAGTTGATGAATTTTATTACTGGGCAGCGATCCTGCGTTCGGTCTCCGCTTTTGAAAGTTATCGCAAGGTATATCGCGACGTCATCACGCCCGAGCGCATCGCCCAGCTGCTGATTTTAAACATCAGTATGCCGCGCTCTCTGTCGGCCTGTTTGCAGGAAGTCGTCAAAAGGCTGTCGCGTGTGCGCAACGCTCAATCAGCCGACACGCAGATGGCGGCAGTCAATCTGTTTACCGAATTGCGCGACCTGTCGATCAATGAAGTACTCGAAATTGGATTGCACAACTACCTCACTGAGTTCTTAAGCCGAATCAACGAGGTCGGCAGCGGTATCAGCCGCGACTTCCTGGTGCCGCTGCAGGACGCGGCATAAATCACGTTCTTGCGCCTCCTTGCGTCCTCTTGCCTTTCGGGGACGACAGGGGCAGAGAATTTAATTCACCTCCCAAGTCATTCCTGAGTTAAACTGTTGCCACGGCACAACGTTCCAGTCCTCGTGCCTCGATAAGCCCCAACTCTGTGGGCGCCCGCCTCCAAGGCGTTTTTACTCCCTGTTCGTCTGCCCCGATTGGAGCCTGCTTAATTTGCTGGCCGGCATGACGATGGAGCACTTCTCTTGTCTTCTTCGATTACTTTTGCTGACCTCGGGTTGGCTGAACCCCTTATGCGTGCTATTGCCGACGTCGGCTATACCACCCCCACCCCTATTCAGGCACAAGCCATCCCGCGTGTACTTGCTGGTGGTGACTTGCTTGCTGCGGCACAAACCGGTACGGGTAAAACCGCCGGCTTTACGCTCCCAATCCTGCACATGCTGCTGGCCAATCCGCTTGAAGTTCGCAAGCCTGGCCGCCCACGCGTACTGATTCTGACACCCACGCGCGAACTGACTGCGCAGGTTGAAGAGTCGGTCAAAACTTACGGCCAGTTCACAAAGATTTCCTCTCTCGTGATTTTTGGTGGCGTCAATATCAACCCTCAGGTCAACGCCCTGCGCAAGAACGTTGATATCCTGGTAGCAACCCCCGGTCGCTTGCTTGATCATTGCCAGCAGCGCAACGTCGATTTGTCTGGCGTTGAAGTGCTGGTCCTGGACGAAGCCGACCGCATGCTCGACATGGGCTTTATCCGCGACATCCGCAAGATTCTTGCGATGCTTCCACGCAAACGTCAAAACTTGTTGTTTTCAGCCACGTTCTCCGACGAGATCCGTGAACTCTCCAAAGGTGTGCTGGTCAATGCCACTGAAGTTTCCGTGGCGGCACGCAACACAACGGCTGAGCGCGTAGATCAAACGGTATATATCGTTGACCAGGCCCATAAACGTGACATTCTGAGCCACATGATCAGCGAAAGCGGCTGGCACCAGGTACTTGTCTTTACACGCACCAAGCATGGCGCGAACCGTCTGGCAGAAAAGCTCGTCAAAGACGGCCTGTCGGCTGCAGCCATTCACGGCAACAAGAGTCAGGCCGCACGCACGCGCGCACTGGCAGAATTTAAAACCGGCAAAGTCGCCGTGCTGGTCGCGACCGACATCGCGGCTCGCGGGATCGATATCGATCAGTTGCCACAGGTTGTTAACTTTGAGTTGCCCAACGTACCCGAAGACTATGTTCACCGCATTGGCCGTACCGGTCGTGCAGGTGCAGCAGGCTCAGCCATCTCCCTGGTTGACTCAAGCGAGATCAAGTATCTGAAAGCGATTGAGCGCATCATCAAGAAGCAGATTCCCCAGCTTCCCGCCCCAACCGGCTGGACTGCGTCTCCTGCCTCCTCGCATGGTGCGGATGACGATGCACGGGCAGCAGGCTTTCGCGATGGTCTGAGCCGTGGCCCGCAACGCAACGCACGCCCAGCCGGCGCTGGTGGTGCAGGCGCAGGTCGTTCGGGCCGCTCTGGACAAGGTGCAGGGCGCAGCGCAGGCCAGGCACCCCGTCGTGATGGTCAGAACAGTGCACGTCCTGCACACGCCACTGGCGGTCCGGTCCGTAGCGGCACTGGCACAGGTACCGGTGGCCGTCCGGACAGCCGCAGTGACAACCGTGGCGGCGCACGTCCGGCTGCTCGCCCAGGTGCAAGTGCTGGCGCGGGTTCGCCCAGTGCCAACCGTCCACGTCGCCCTGCCTTATTTTCCAAGTAATTTTTGAGACACAGGCTGGCCCGTCCAGCCTGTAAAATGCGCAACCATGAGTATCTCCACCGAAGTCGCACGTCGCAGAACGTTCGCCATTATTTCTCACCCTGATGCAGGCAAAACCACCCTCACGGAAAAGCTTTTGCTTTTTGCGGGTGCGATCCAGATCGCCGGCAGCGTCAAGGCACGCAAGGCGTCGCGTCACGCCTCTTCCGACTGGATGGAAATTGAAAAGCAACGGGGAATTTCCGTTGCCTCCTCCGTCATGCAGATGGAGTATCGCGATTGCGTCATTAACCTGCTCGACACCCCGGGACACCAGGATTTCTCCGAAGACACCTATCGCGTATTGACTGCGGTGGATGCCGCACTGATGGTCATTGATGCCGCCAATGGTGTTGAACCACAAACCATTCGCCTGCTGCAAGTCTGTCGCGCACGCAATACCCCCATCATCACCTTTATCAACAAAATGGATCGTGAAGTCCGCGAACCTCTTGAGTTGCTGTCCGAAATTGAATCGCATATCGGCATGGATGCCGTGCCCTTCTCCTGGCCGATCGGCATGGGCAAGGCCTTTGGTGGTGTATTTGATATTCATCGCAACCGCATGCGCCTGTTCCGCTCTGGACAAGAACGTCGTGATGACAGTAAAGATGATTTTATTGATGGCCTGGATAATCCTGAAATTGCAAAACGATTCCCTGATGCCTTTAAACAGGCCAAAGGCGAAATCGAACTGATTCAGGCTGCCGCGCCCGAGTTTGATCGCGAACAATTTTTAGCCGGCAAGCAAACACCTGTGTTCTTTGGCTCTGCAATCAATAACTTTGGTGTACAAGAAGTTCTGGATGCGCTCGTCGATGAAGCACCACCTCCTGGCTCCCGTCAGGCGCTTGAGCGTATCGTCAAGCCCGAAGAACCAAAATTCACGGGCGTGGTGTTTAAAGTACAGGCCAATATGGATCCCGCACACCGTGACCGCGTTGCCTTTGTCAGGGTCAGCTCAGGCAAATTTGATCGTGGCATGCGCTTAAAAGTCTCACGCAACGGCAAAGAGATTCGTCCGAATAACGTCGTGTCCTTTTTATCGCAACGACGTGAACTTGTGGACGAAGCCTACGCAGGTGACGTGATTGGCATCCCCAACCATGGCATCCTGCACCTGGGAGATGTGCTGACCGAAGGCGAGTCCCTGCACTTTACAGGTCTGCCTTTTTTTGCACCCGAACTGTTCCAGGCGGTCGAGGTTAAAGATCCTCTGCGCACAAAGCAATTGCGTACAGGCCTGATGCAGCTGGGTGAAGAAGGCGCCATTCAGGTTTTCAGACCGATCGCTGCCGGCGGCGCCCTGCTGCTGGGCGCTGTCGGGCAACTTCAGTTCGAGGTCGTTGCGCACAGGTTGCAAGCCGAGTATGGAGCCGAAGCCCGCCTGATGCCTTCACGCTACAACATGGCGCGCTGGATCACTGCCGAAGACCCCAAGGAACTGAGCAAATTCATTGATGCCAATGCCTCGCATATCGCCTATGATGTCGTCGAAGCACCGGCCTTTCTGGTCACATCGACCGCACAACTGCGCGTGGCCGAAGAGCGCTACCCGGCGATCAGGTTCCACGCGATGCGCGAGCATGGCGGCCAGGTATTTGCCGACAAAGTTTAACTACAACGACCTACAGAGATCACTATGTCCTGGCGCGTTCTGATTATTTTCCTGCTGCTTGCCGCCGTTGCCTCCTGGCAAGGCGGCCTGCAACTGGGCGAATGGTTGGTCGCCCGAGCGCCTGATTCAATTGCCTCGGCATCAAGCCCCAGAAGCAGTACAGAGCAAACGCTGGACTCCAATGGCAAACCTTTTACTGCCCAGCCCCCTCAGCCCCGTATTGACGGCACGCTCGGCGTACCGCGTGAAAGTGCGCCTGTTGAGTGGACGATTGCCACTGTAATCGCCGAGCAGTTTGACGCAGATCCCAATGCGATGAAAATCGACGCAGAAGGTAATTATGAAAGACAGGATCACGAGCTTGCTGCGGGCGGTGCTGACTTACTCATGGGCAATCATGACATTGCCACGCTTGATGTGGCCAATCCCACCCAGGAGCCGCCAACATACTCTTCGGCACAAGCTGGCGTGACGCGCGCAGCCGGCGTCTCCCAGGACAACAAGTCCGTCATGGTGAGCTCGGCCGTATCGCCTGCCGCAGCGGCCTATGCCTGGCAACAGGCGCTTAAAAAAGACATTGAGCAATGCAATAGCGTCGGTTTTTTCCAGAGACCCAGCTGTGTACAAAACGCACGCAATAAATTCTGTTCACCGAATAATGCGTGGGGCAAAACTGCAGACTGCCCGGCGCGCAGTTTCGATCAGACGGGCGGCAATTAATCCGCAGGCTGGTTTAAAAAAGCCTAACCTGCACCCGCCTGTGACTTGCGCAACGGTGCCGTGGGGATTCTTAACACCTCGCGATATTTAGCCACCGTACGTCGTGCAATCGTGATGCCGTCCTGATCAAGCATCGTGACAAGCTGACTATCCGAAAGAGGTTTCTTGCGATCCTCACCTGCGATCAATGCCTGAATCCGCGTCTGCACAGCCGTCGCCGATGTCGACTCGCCACCCTCTGTTGTCAGCCCGGTGCTGAAAAACCGCTTCAGCTCCAGCGTGCCAAAAGGCGTCAGCATGAATTTTTGTGATGTCGCGCGTGAAATCGTTGACTCGTGCATCCCAAGTTCTGCGGCAATGTCTTTCAGTGTCAACGGGCGAACAACCTCCCAGCCTCTCGAAAAAAACAACTGCTGGTGTGCCACGATTGCCTGAGACACCCGCAAAATCGTATCAAAGCGCTGAGCGACATTCCGAATCATCCAGCGCGCTTCCTGCAGCTGTCCCTGCAAGGCCGTGTGCGCGCCCGAACGCGGACTGCCAAGTGCTTCGGCATACATGGCATTGACGCGCAAGCGTGGAACAACAGCATCATTCAATGAGGCGACCCAGCCTTGCCTGGTTTTTCGAACAATCACATCCGGCACAGCGAAGTCCGCAGCGGGTTTATTCCAGCCGCTACCGGGACGTGGATTCAACCTGAGTATCAGTGCGTGGGCTCGGCGCAAAATCTCTGCGTCACATTGCAAGGCCTCGCGCAAACGCGACATGTTGCCAGTCGCAAGCATGGCCAGATGGTTCTGACACAGGTTGCGTGCCACTTTTAATACTGCGTCATCGCGAATTTCAGGGAATCGCTGTGCATCAGCGAACTGCAATTGCAAATCCAGGCATTCTGCAAGATCACGCGCGGCAACCCCTGCAGGATCAAAAGACTGCAACAACCGCAGCGCAACACGGAAATCATCGACTTCAAGCTCAAGTGCCGGATCCATCCAGCTGACGATGTCCTCCAGCGGAGAAGCCAGTAAACCATCATCCGTCAGCTCTTCAATCAGCAGCTCAACCAGAGCGGCGTCTCGTGCGCTCAAGCGTGTGGTGCCAAGCTGTTCAAGCAAATGCTCGCGCAGATTACTCTGGCGCGCAGGCTCGGGACGATCGGCAAACTCGTCATCGCGCGAAGTCCCTGAGCCTGAAGAAAACTCCAGCTTGTCACGTTCCTGGTTGGGCTCGTAATCGAGGGAGGTTGCTGCGGACTCTTGCTCTGGGCTCTGGGACGGCTCTTGCGAAGCGGACTCCTGAACGCCCGCTGCAGGCGCATCTCCTAGCCTGGCCAAGGGAGATGATATTGCGGGGTCTTGCAGGCCGACGCCCTCCTGCTCCAGCAACGGGTTTTCAGCCAGCGCACTTGCCAGCTCAGCCTCAAGATCCAGCGTCGACAGCTGCAGCAATCTGATTGATTGCTGCAGTGCAGGAGTCAGCGCAAGATGCTGACCATGACGAAGTTCGAGAAAGTTACGACTCATAGGTACAATATTCTGCATGATGAAAACATTCAGCACTCAAAATCTACGTCAAGACTCCAAGTTGCTTCGCAACACTCTGTTGCGGCTGGCACTGCCACGCATCATGACGCGGCTGGCGATTCTAGCGGTAGTTGCGACGTTATGGTTCTGGGCTTGCAGCTTGACCCTCAAAAAAGGGGCAACGGTTCGTTACAACGGATTTGAAGCCTTCGGACCTCAGGTTGTCGATTTCCTGACACGTATGAATCCTTATATCTGGTGGGTGGTTGTACTGATCTTTTCATTATGCGTCATTGCTGGCGTGCGCAGCTGGCTGCAGAGCAGTCTCGCACGTGGCAGGGCGGCAATCGTACCGCTGGACATATTCAGGCGCCTCTGCGCCTCGCTTAGTCCTGAGGTACTCGACGTACTGCGCTGGGTTTGGAAAGACAAAGAAGTCCCGCTCACCACCGGCAACCTGCAAATGACGCTTAAACAGATTCGCATTGGCCGAGTCCGTAAAATGGCGCTTGCGCGCGCACAGAAGGCTGAACTCGATCTTGCTGCACAGCCAAAGTCTGACACACAATCCACCCCTGCGAGCCCCTCCAGATACCGTGAGCCAACTTTAATGGCATAAATGTATGTTGAGAGTGTACAGCTCGCATTTCAAGCACTGATTTAGTGCAAATTATCAACGAAAACAGCCTTCTCTACGCTCTCTTACTTGCGCTTGTCACAAAAATATGTTCGACTAGAAGCCATGAATCCCATTGCCGCATCTTGTCTTTGCCGTACAGCCGTTTGCCTGACCCCGAGTGGTTCAGGACGGATTGTGTGCGGCAGTCCAGCGTCAACGGATCTGCTGTCGCGACTGCTAGCGATCGGTTGCCGGGCCTAGTGTCCGTGGCTGTCCGGCAACCCCACCCGCCACTCGGTTTCTCCCCTTTCCAAATGATTGTCCTGACATCAGTCAGAAACTGGAACCATCAAGGGAATGACCCTGGCACGACAGACTCACGTCGTCATGAAAATAGATTGAGGTAAATGATGCTTAAGAACCCCGCCACCAAATATATTCCGTTCAAACCCTTTGAACGTGACTTTTCAGAGCGTACATGGCCCAGCAAGCGGATTACCCATCCTCCAATATGGATGAGTACTGACTTGCGTGACGGCAACCAGTCCCTGATCGAGCCCATGAGTGTTGAGCGCAAGCTCCGTTTTTTTGACATGCTGATCAAGATTGGCTTCAAAGAAATCGAAGTCGGCTTTCCGTCCGCCTCGCAGACAGACTTTGATTTTGTTCGCGCCCTGGTTGATGAAAAGCGCATCCCGGACGACGTCACCATCATTGCCCTGACCCAGGCACGCCCTGAACTGATTGAGCGCACGGTAGAGGCTGCCGCAGGCGCCAAACAGGCAATGATCCATCTCTACAACGCCTGCGCACCGGGATTTCGCCGCATCGTCTTCAATATGAACCGCGCCGAAGTCAAGCAGGTGGCAATTGAAGGCACGCAGTGCGTGATGGACTGCATGGCCAGGCATCCAGAAACCAACTGGTTCTATGAATACTCCCCAGAAGTCTTCAGCACCACCGAACCGGACTTTGCACTAGAAGTCTGCAACGCAGTCACTGAGGTCTGGAAGCCAACCGTTCAAAAAAAGATCATCTACAACTTGCCTGCAACGATTGAGGCGACTACGCCCAACATGTATGCAGACCAGATTGAGTACATGCACAATAATCTGAACAAGCGTGATTGCATCATTATCAGTCTGCATCCCCACAACGATCGCGGCACGGCAGTTGCCGCTGCTGAACTCGGCATCATGGCTGGCGGCGACCGGGTCGAAGGCTGCCTGTTTGGCAATGGCGAGCGGACCGGCAACGTGGATCTCGTCACCCTTGCACTGAATCTCTATACACAAGGCATTCATCCAGGCCTGGACTTCTCTGATATCGATGAGGTCCGCCGGTGCGTAGAAGACTGCAACCAGCTGCCCGTCCATCCACGTCATCCTTATGCCGGGGATCTCGTATTTACTGCCTTTTCTGGTTCGCATCAGGATGCAATCAAAAAAGGCTTCGCCATCCAAAAAGCAGATGCCATCTGGGAAGTCCCTTATTTGCCGATTGACCCTGCCGATCTGGGGCGCAGCTACGACGCAGTCATTCGCGTCAACAGTCAATCAGGCAAAGGTGGTGTCTCCTACCTGCTTGAACAGGAACACGGACTGGCTTTGCCACGTCGCCTGCAAATTGAATTCAGTCGTGCGATTCAACGTGTCACCGACGAAACCGGCAGCGAAGTCACTGCGAGCGCCGTCTATGACATATTCAATTCGGAGTATCTGGCACAAACCGCACCCTGGAGGCTGATCAAACATAGTATTACCGGCAATCCGAGCGCAGGAGAGGGTCAGCTCTTCACGATCGAGGCAGAGTTTGATGTCGGCGGCAAGCGCCGCATCCTGAGTGGCTCGGGTGACGGTGCCATTTCGGCTTTTGTGAATTGCCTGGGTATCCCGGTGCGCATCATGGATTATCACGAGCACGCGATAGGCACCGGAACGGATACCCGCGCAGCCTGCTATGTTGAATCGCGCATCGATGATGCCGCGACAGGCTTTGGTGTGGGCATTGACCGGGATATCGTGACGGCCTCGTTCAAAGCAGTGCTCAGCGCGGTGAATCGTCATCTCAAGCTGACCCAGGAACTCAAGGCAGCGGCATAACTTCGCATCAGGCTAGGCGTCCACATCCCTGGTTTGTTCAAACCAGGGATTTTTTATGTGCCGTCCTTGAATGATCGACGCCTTGGGCACGTTGCTGCTCGCTCAATAAGGCTGACCCAGTGCTTTAAGCTCATCGTCTTCAAACCCTGCAGCACGGCGGGCCTCAAAATTAAAAGGTCCTTTTAATACCGGTGCCGAATACTGACGGGCCAGTTCAGAGAAAGTCCGAACCGGATCAAGCCCGCGTTGCGTGCACAACCAGCGATACCAAAAATTGCCAACCGCCACATGCCCAATTTCATCGCGCAAAATAATATCGATAATTGCAGCCCCCCTGGGATCGCCACCGCTGGCCAGCTTGTGACGCACCTGCGGTGAGGCATCAAGCCCTCGCGCTTCCAGCGTACGTGGCACCAGCGCGAGACGTGCCAAAGGATCGTCTTTGGTTCGCTCGGCCATATCCCACAAGCCATCATGGGTAGGAAAGTCTCCATACTGGTAGCCAAGCGACTGCAGATGGACATTCAACAAATTAAAGTGCAACGATTCTTCTTGCGCGACAATCATCCACTCTCGATAAAAAACTTCGGGCATCCCGGCAAAACGCCACACGACATCCAGCGCCAGGTTGATTGCGTTGAACTCAATATGCGCCAGTGCGTGAATCAGGACAGCACGCCCTTCTCTGGTGTGCACTGTGCGCTGTTTCAATTCTGCAGGTGGCACGATATTGAGTACAGGACGACCCGGGATAACAAGCGAAGGCACGAATGTCCTGGCGGTATCGACGCTGGTATCCGGCAGGACCTGGTCAAGCAGGCTCGCTTTTTCAAGCCAGCTATCCTGACATAGAGCAGTAAGCGCGATGTGTCTGAGTTCCATGTCCATGCTTTTTATATCTAGTAAGATGTAGTTTATGTCTGATCTGCTTGATGCTGCCAAAGACCCGAACGCACTGGGTCAACTGCCTTCGCGAATCCCGCCCGGCGCCCTGATCCCAGGCCTGCTGGGCTTGCTGCCTTTCTGGGGACTCGCACTTTCGACCGTGATAGATACAGGATTTACGCCCGTTCTGGCTATTGTCACCCTGGTCATGTATGGCGCGGTGATTCTGAGTTTTGTCGGTGCGCTCTGGTGGGGCCTCGCCGTGCACGCTCCCGCAAGCGCTCCTCGCAATACGATGTTTGTCTGGAGCGTCATACCCGCGCTCGTCGGCTGGGCGGCCACGCTTGTCTCACCAGAAATTGGCTTGCGTATGCTGATGTCGGGACTGGCACTTCAATGGTTACTCGATAATATGCTGATGCGCAAAGTGCCGGGTCTCGTACCGCGCTGGGTCTTCAGGCTCAGGACCATACTGACCGTGGGTGCCGTGAGCGCCCTAGCATTTGCCTGGTGGCAACTCGTTGCCACGCCGTCGGTCTGATCCAGGCAACGATCTACATTCAACCGGCAACTTTTTTAGCTTTCGCTGCGGACTTTTTGACAGATATCGCCAGCATCGTCCCACGGCATGTCTCTGCGCCACAACGGCACAGGTATTGAGCCTTGACCTTTTTGGTCAGTTTTTCACCCTCGATTGCCAAGCCATAATCGTAATTCAGCTCTTCACCGCGCTTGATGTCGCGCTTGGCCATGATGTAGACACGCTTGCCACCCTTGCCTTCAGAACTTTCGCAATTCGGTGCACAGGCGTGATTGATCCAGCGCGCTTCATTTCCTTCATCATTGCCGTCGATGACTTTGCCAGAACTGAGTGAAAAGAAAAAAGTATGAAAAGGATCATCAGGATTCGTAGGATGACGGCGATCCGCTTCCTTCGCACTGATGGTCTTGCCACCATACTCAATAATCTTGGTACCAACGGGAATCGCGCGCGCCGCGAACACACCATTTCCATGCACTTTGGAGGTCCGCACAATGTGCCAGGGCTTTTCAGTTGTCGTCATCAGTTTCAATCAAAATCAGGTTGGTTTTACAGCAAAACAATGTTGTGGCTCCGGGAATTTCCCGGCACGTACTTCGTCAGCATAGCGCTGCACGGCCTGACGCATGACCTCTTCAACATTGGCATAACGTTTGACGAATTTTGGCACACGCTCGCCACTCAGACCAAGGATGTCTTCCGTCACCAGGATCTGGCCATCGCATGAAACAGAGGCGCCAATGCCAATGGTAGGAATGGAAATTTTTTCTGTGATTTCAGCGCCGAGCGCTTCTGCTACGCCTTCGAGCACGACACCAAACGCTCCCGCCTGTTCCAGGGCCTGTGCATCAGCAAGAATCCGTGCAGCAGACTCCGGCGTACGGCCCTGTGCGAGGTATCCACCCATGGTGTTGACGTGCTGTGGCATCAAGCCTACATGTCCCAGGACGGGAATGCCTCGGCTGACCAGATATTGAACTGTCTCGGCCATGACCGCACCGCCTTCGAGCTTGACCGCATCCGCGCCCTGAGCCACGAGATAGGCCGCACTTCGGAAGGCCTGGGCAACAGACTCCTGGTAACTGCCAAAAGGCATGTCTGCAACCACACAGGCATGGCGCGTACCCCGCACGACCGCAGCGGTGTGTTGCCCCATTTGTTCAAGCGTGATGCTCAGGGTGTTGGGTAGTCCATACGCCACCATCGCCGTCGAATCACCAATCAGGACAAAGTCCAGATAGTCATCAATGATGCGCGCCGTCGAGACGTTATGTGCCGTCAGCGCAACAATTTTGCGCTGACCCTTGCATGCGCGCAGTTGCGGAACGGTTACGCGCTTAACTTCAACATGTACGCTCAATTAAACCTCAGCGATCATTGGGTTGAACTTACTCAGCATCTACAGCTTTGGCTGCCACTTTTTTAACAGACTTCTTTGCAGCAGGTTTCTTCGCGGTTTTAGTTGCGGTTTTTTTTGCAGTCTTAGTTGCAGTCTTAGTTGCAGTTTTGGCTGCGGTTTTAGTGGCAGTTTTCGTCGCTGTCTTTGTCGCTTTTTTAGCAGCGGTTTTGGTTGCGGTTTTAGCCCCAGTCCGTCCGGCAGTCTTGCCTCCCGGCTTTTCCGGACGCGCCTCAAACTCAAAGCTCACCTTACCATCCGCGCCGCGTGACAAGTAAGCCTTGAATTTGCGATTGGTCCGGCTCGAAACAAAACCTTCCAGCAAATCCGTTTTGCCCGTGGTCAGCAGTTTGACCATTTGCTCAGCACTGATCTCTTGCTGCAAAATCACTTTACCCGAACGGAAATCACAATTGCGTTCCGGTCCGACAGATTTTTCGCAGATATAGCTCATCCCGTGTTCAAACACGCGCGCTGCGCATTTAGGACAAGCACCCAGTGGCGTATGACCGGAGAAATCCACGGGTTCATTGGACTCTTCGTCACGCTGACCAAAGTCAAACTCAAGCTTGCAATCGGGATCGAGCTTAAGGATCGCAGCAAACGGACGCCCCATTTTGCTGATGAATCCCTGCATTGGGCCAATGCGTTTATCGATCATCAGTGTTTCAACTTCGGCGGGTTCAAACGTCCGGCCACCAGGATGTTTACCAATCGAAAAGTCACATGCAGTGCAGGCATAGCGGCGATAATTTTCTTTCACCACACCACCGCACTTGGGACAAGGTGTCGCGAGCGTCGCATAGTCACCTGGCACCGTATCGCGATCATATTCCTTGGCACGCTTGACGATGACTTGTGTCATCTGGGCGATTTCCTGCATAAATGCCTGGCGCTGCAGTTCGCCCTGCTCAATCTGCTTGAGCTTGTGTTCCCACTCACCTGTTAACTCTGGTGAAGTCAGCTCCTTAACTCCGAGACCATTGAGCAAGGTCATCAACTGTCGTGTCTTTGCCGTCGGCACGAGATCGCGCCCTTCGCGCCGCAGATAACTTTCGTTGATCAGCCCCTCAATAATCGAGGCACGTGTGGCCGGTGTGCCCAGCCCGTTGGCGGACATCGCTTCGCGCAGCTCTTCGTCCTCGACGAGCTTGCCGGCGCCTTCCATTGCGGACAACAGCGTGCCTTCGTTATACCGGGCAGGAGGCCGGGTCGCGAGCCCGACGGACACAACATCCTCGGTACGCACTGTTTCACCCTCGGCGACAGCAATCAGTGTCGCATCTTCGTCCTGTATTTCACGGCCGTAGACAGCAAGCCATCCGGGCGCCACCAGAACCTTGCCTTCCGTTTTGAACTGATGCGACTGGACCGTCGTAATCCGCGTGGTCATCCGGTATTCGGCGGCCGGGAAAAACACCGCCAGAAAACGCTTGACCACAAGGTCGTATAGCTTGGCTTCTGCCTCGCTCAGTTCTTTTGGAATCTGCAGCGTTGGAATGATTGCAAAGTGATCTGATACTTTTTTATTGTCAAAAATACGACGGTTGGGTTTCACCCAGCCATTTTTGGTAATCGTCGCTGCGTGCGGCGCCAGCGCGCGAATCACGCCCTGGCCTTGTGCAATGCCGGCGATCGCTTCTTTGACCGTGTTGATGTAATCCTCAGGCAGATAACGCGAATCCGTTCTTGGATAAGTCAATGCCTTGTGACGCTCGTACAGGCTTTGCGCAAGTGACAACGTGGTCTTTGCAGAAAAACCGAACCGGCCGTTCGCCTCACGCTGCAACGAAGTCAGATCGTAGAGCGCAGGCGATATTTCTGTCTTGGGCTTGGATTCTTCAGTGACCTGACCAGGCTGTTCACGGCATGCAGCAACCACACTTTTAGCTGCTGCCTCAATCCACAATCGCGATTCCCGCTGTTCGGGGTCTGCCGGGTTCTTTGAAAACTTTGGATCAAACCAGCGGCCTTCATACAGGCCCGCAGCAGCCACGAAAGTCGCGCGCACTTCCCAGTAATCACGGGGAACAAAATGACGGATTTTTTCTTCGCGCTCGGCCACGATGGTCAACGTGGGTGTCTGCACACGCCCGACTGGCGTCTTGAAAAACCCACCATCCTTGCTGTTGAAGGCCGTCATGGCACGTGTACCGTTGATTCCAACCAGCCAGTCCGCCTCGGCACGCGAGCGTGCGGCAGCTTCGAGGGGCTTCATCATGTCGTCCGAGCGCAGATTGTTGAATGCTTCGCGAATCGCATCCTGCGTCATTGACTGCAGCCACAAACGCTGGACTGGTTTGCTCACCCCCGAGTACTGCTGGATGTAGCGAAAAATCAGTTCACCCTCACGCCCGGCATCACAGGCATTGATCAGAGCGCTGACATCCTTGCGCTTGATCAGTTTGACCAGCATTTTGAGACGCTCGTTCGCTTTCTTGTCAGAGGGGTTAATCTCGAATGCGGGAGGAATCACCGGTAAATGGTTAAAACTCCACTTGCCCTTGACGGGATCGTTCGGAGCAATCAGGCTCAACAGATGGCCGACACTGGAAGAAAGCACATAGTGCTCGCTCTCAAAGTAGTCACCTTCACGAGTAAAACCACCCAGTGCACGCGAAATATCGAGTGCAACAGAGGGTTTCTCAGCAATGATCAAAGTTTTAGTCATTCTTATCCAGAGACAGCTCTTAACAAAGTTATTCTGCCCGACTCAACACATCAGACTCGCCTGGCGCGGATCATCGGAGCACTACTTGATGCCGTGCAAGTTAGCACGACTGTGGCGTTGTCCCCAAACGCGGGGTGCCAGTTGCCAGAAATTTTCAACATTTGAAACCGGCAAACGATCAAAACCGAGAGTCTGCCAGCTCTGTTGCAAAACCTCCAGAGGATGTGACAGATCAAGCGGGGCGGCTGCGTTTTGTTTAGATAGCTTCAAGCCCGCAGCATCCAGTACCAGTGGGACATGCATGACCACGGGACTGGTATATCCAAGCATTTGAGCCAGTTGCTGCTGACGGGCCGTACTACTGAGCAGATCTTCGCCACGGACAATGTGTGTCACTGCGCTGGCGGCGTCATCGACCACAACGGCTAACTGGTAGGCCCAGACCCCATCGGCACGCCTGAGGACAAAGTCACCGACCGCCTGAGCGACGTTTTGCTTCTGATCGCCCAGCCAGCGGTCTTTAAAGCTTACGACCCCCTCTGGTACACGCAGACGCCAGGAAAGCGCCTGGCGGCCTTTCTGCAAGCCCTGGCGGCATGTTCCGGGGTAAGGACGTTCGTTGTCGCCAGGCTGGCCCTGCAGGCGCAAAACAGAATCTGAAATCTCGCGCCGCGTGCACGAACAGGGATAAACAAGATTTAGAGACAAAAGAGTGTCAAATACCTGCTGGTAGACAGACAATCGGCCAGATTGGAACAAAATCTCGCGATCCCAGTGCATACCAAGCAGCTGAAGCTGCTGCTGAATCAGCTCAGCCGCGCCATGAACAACCCTTGGCGTATCAAGGTCTTCCATACGAACCAGCCAGGAGCCGCCCTGGGCACGCGCGTCCGCATAACTCGCGATCGCGGTGACTGCAGAGCCCAGGTGCAACGGACCACTCGGGCTAGGGGCAAACCGACCGATGTACGACACTGCTGCGCCCGCCTGTCAATGCAGCAGGCGGTCTTCGTCGTCGCGCAACAATTCTTCGAGAATCAGATGATCGACTTCAGACTCCTGACTCCAGAGCACCATCAGGGCGATGATCTTGATCTTTTGCAGCGACATCGGCGAATCAGCGGTAGCCATCGCCCGGTCAATCACGATTTCTCGCAGCGCAGGCGACAGAGCACCCGTAACCTCGAGGAACGTGATGAAACCAATCGGACCTGCACCCAGAAACTGTTGTTCGCTATCGGCATAGACACGCGTACCACTACCGGGCGACTGCGACAGACCAACGCACTGCTCGGTGGTCTCGGCCAAGCCGACAAGCCACCCCAGCGCATCATCAATGTCTGTGTGCTCGAACCCTGCTGCGGCGAGGCGTTTGGCCAGCACCTCGGCCGAAGGACAGGCCTCAGGGGTGTAGTAGTTCTCGAACAGGTAAACCAGAATATCAAACATGATCTAAACGGGCTCCTGTTAAAAAATCGGGGCAATGACTGCCCGATATGATTTTACTCTACGCCCAAAATGCCCTGCCGACAATCACTACGCACATATTTATTTTTATGACCTTATTCCAGACTAACCAGAACAGCCCCGTCAGAGACCTGATCACCGACCATAAAAAATACTTCTTTGATGATTCCGTCCGCTTCGGCGTGGATCGTATGCTCCATTTTCATCGCTTCCATTACAAGCAAAGCCTGTCCCCGCCTGACCGAAGCACCCGCTTCAAAATTGATGGCAATGATTTTGCCAGGCATCGGGGCAATCATCCCACCAGCGTGCTCCAGCTCCTGATCGGCAGAATGTGCCAGCAGGTCACGCAGGATCAGCGTGGTTGACTGACCAGACTCAAACACTTGAAAGCGACCATCGCGCATCGCCACGAGACCTGTTATACGAATGCCGGCCAGACTCAGATCCATATGCAACACATCCGTCTGGGGACTTTCATGCACACGCCAGTGTGCAGAATAAAACTGTTCATCAATTTCGATCTGCCTGAGCGGACTATCAGCAGACACGATATGCTGATGCAGCCGTACCAGGTGTGCCTGCTCACCATCTAACCAAGTGATCGCACGCTGATATTGTCCCGTTACGCGCCAACCATCCGTGATGGACCAAGGATCAGAAGTCTGTTGTTGCGCCTCGATGGTCAGGAGTGCTGCCGTTGCCAGCGCCAGCGCTTCTTTGCGTGCCGCAGGGACGGGGGGCAATAAAGTCGCACGTTGCCGCTCAATCAGTCCAGTATCCAGATCACCCGCAGCAAAGGCCGTGTCCGTCATCAAACGACTCAGAAACGCAACGTTGGTGTGCACCCCAGAAACATGCGTGTGCGCCAGGGCCTGCAGCATCCTTGCTCGCGCTTCATCCCGTGTGGCGCCTCGCACAATCAGCTTGGCAATCATCGGATCATAATATGGAGAAATCACATCCCCCGTACGCACACCACCATCGACACGAACCTCTGCGTTTGCAAAGGCCACATGTTCTGGTAACCCCAGATACACCAGTGTGCCAACCGACGGCAAAAATCCTGTGTCGGGATTTTCAGCATAGATGCGCGCTTCAATTGCATGCCCGCAAAACTGCAACTGCTCCTGCACGTATGGCAGCGGCTCGCCTGCAGCAACACGCAGCTGCCACTCCACCAGATCAAGGCCTGTAATCATTTCGGTCACAGGATGCTCAACCTGCAGGCGTGTATTCATTTCCATGAAATAGAACCGGCCATCCGGCTCGACGATAAACTCCACCGTCCCGGCACCGACATACTTGACGGCACGGGCAGCCGCAATCGCAGCGTCACCCATCGCACGCCGGCGCTCTTGGGACATGTCAGGTGCAGGCGCCTCTTCGATCACTTTTTGATGCCGCCTCTGCACCGAGCAGTCACGCTCAAACAGATACACGCAGTTGCCATGCTGATCTGCAAATACCTGAATTTCAATATGACGAGGCTTTTGCAGATAACGTTCAAGCAGCACCCGCTCATCACTGAAGCTCGACAGAGATTCACGTTTGCAGGAAATCAGTGCTTCATCAAATTCCTCCGTACTGCTGACAACCCGCATCCCTTTGCCGCCACCGCCCGCACTGGCTTTGATCAATACAGGATAGCCAATTTGGTCAGCCTGCTGATGCAAAAATACCGGATCCTGATTGTCGCCATGATAGCCAGGCACCAGTGGTACGCCGGCCTGTGCCATCAAGGTTTTCGCCGCCGACTTACTTCCCATTGCAGCGATCGCAGCAGCCGGCGGACCCACGAATATCAGACCCGCCTGCGCGCAAGCTTGGGCAAAGTCCGTATTTTCCGACAGGAAGCCATAGCCCGGGTGAATCGCCTGCGCGCCACTATCAATGGCAGCCTGCAAAATCACATCGGCTTTCAGGTAACTATCACGTGCTGGTGCTGCACCGATGCGGATCGCCACATCACACAACGCAACGTGCTTTGAATCCGCATCCGCATCCGAAAAAACTGCGATCGTTCGTATTCCCATCTTTCGTGCAGTTGTCGCAACACGGCATGCAATTTCGCCGCGGTTTGCAATCAGCAATGTGGTGATCATGTGGTTTCCTTTCGCTTATATCTACATGCGAAACACGCCGAAGCGTGTGTCACCGATCGGTGCATTCAGTGCGGCTGATAATCCGAGGCCCAATACCCGCCTGGTATCTGCAGGTGTGATGACACCATCGTCCCACAGCCTGGCCGTAGCGTAATAGGGATGGCCTTCGTGCTCATACTGCTCACGTATCGGCGTCTTAAATGCCTGTTCTTCTTCTGCGGTCCAGCTGCCCCCGCGCGTCTCGATGCCTTCGCGCTTGACGGTTGCCAGCACACTTGCGGCCTGTTCGCCACCCATGACGGAGATCCGCGCATTGGGCCACATGAAGAGCAGTCGTGGCGAAAATCCGCGTCCACACATGCCATAGTTGCCTGCACCAAACGAGCCACCAATCAACACGGTGAATTTTGGAACAGCGGCAGTAGCCACTGCGGTGACCATCTTGGCGCCATGCCTGGCAATGCCTTCATTTTCGTATTTCCGGCCCACCATGAAACCTGTAATGTTTTGCAGGAACACCAGAGGGATCTTGCGCTGTGCGCACAACTCGATGAAATGAGCACCTTTCTGAGCAGACTCTGAAAACAGAATGCCATTGTTGGCCACGATGCCAACCGGCATCCCATGGATATGCGCAAACCCTGTCACCAGCGTCGTGCCAAATCTCGCCTTGAATTCATCAAACTCCGAGCCATCGACAATGCGCGCAATAATTTCACGCACGTCGTAGGGCTTGCGTGTATCGGCCGGAATAATGCCGTTAATCTCCTGCGGATCATATTTCGGCGGGACCACATCACGCAAAACGACCGTGTGTGGCTTTTCTCTGTTCAATCTTGCAACGGTATCGCGCGCAAGTTTCAATGCATGCAAATCACTTGTCGCCAGATGATCCACCACACCGGACAAGCGAGTATGTACATCTCCACCGCCGAGATCCTCTGCCGTCACGACCTCACCTGTTGCCGCTTTTACAAGAGGAGGTCCGCCAAGGAATATCGTTCCCTGTTGGCGCACAATAATCGACTCGTCGCTCATCGCCGGAACATACGCACCCCCTGCTGTGCAGGACCCCATGACCACTGCGATTTGTGCAATGCCACGCGCAGACATGTTTGCCTGGTTGTAAAAAATTCGCCCGAAGTGGTCCCGATCCGGAAACACCTCATCCTGTTGTGGCAAATTTGCTCCGCCCGAATCAACCAGATAAATACAAGGCAAATTATTTTGCTCTGCAATCTCTTGCGCGCGCAGATGTTTTTTAACCGTCAAAGGATAATACGTACCGCCCTTGACTGTTGCGTCATTGCAGACGATGACACATTCCGTTCCAGATACGCGACCGATGCCTGTAATGATGCCTGCGCTGGGTGACTCATTGTTGTACATCCCATGCGCGGCCAAGCCAGAAAGTTCAAGAAATGCAGTCCCGGGATCAATCAGTTGCTCGACACGGTCCCGCGGCAACAACTTGCCACGGGCCACATGTTTTGCACGGGCGGCCTCAGAACCTCCAAGCGCCGTTCGCTCAAGTTGTTTTTGCAGATCATCGATCTGTACCTGCATTGCCCGCGCATTGTCTGCAAAGTCTGCCGAGCGTGTGTTGATGCGTGATTCAATCTGAGGCATGTCTACCGCCTGTTGGATATGTTCAAACTGCTTACATTGTTTCGTTAAAGAGTTCACGCCCGATCAGCATGCGACGGATCTCACTTGTCCCTGCACCAATTTCATACAGTTTGGCATCGCGCCAGTATCTGCCAAGTGGGTATTCGTTGATGTAACCATTGCCACCAAAAATTTGTATGCCTTCGCCGGCCATCCAGGTTGCTTTTTCGGCACAATACAGAATCACTGCGGCACAATCTTTACGGACCTGCCTGACATGCTGGGAGCCGAGCCGGTCCAGGTTTTTACCTACCGTGTAACAAAAGGCCCGGCATGCCTGTAGCGTCGTATACATATCGGCAATCTTGCCCTGAATCAATTGAAACTCCCCAATTGACTGCCCAAACTGTTTACGATCATGAATGTAGGGCACAACCTGATCCATCACTGCCTGCATAATGCCTAACGGTCCTCCGGCCAGCACTGCACGCTCATAATCCAGGCCGCTCATCAGCACTTTTACCCCGCCATTGACCTCACCAAGCACATGATCGCCCGGGATGTGGCAGTTTTCAAACACAAGCTCTCCCGTGTGGCTGCCACGCATGCCAAGCTTGTCGAGTTTTTGCGCAATACTAAATCCAGGCATCCCTTTTTCTACCAGAAAGGCCGTGACGCCGCGGGCATTGTGTTCAGGATCCGTCTTTGCGTACACCACAAGCGTATCGGCATCCGGACCGTTGGTGATCCACATTTTGGTTCCGTTGAGGACATATCCCGACCCCTCAGCATCGGCGCGCAACTTCATGCTCACGACATCCGAACCTGCGCCCGACTCGCTCATTGCCAGCGCACCGATGTGATCGCCGGACAATAGTTTCGGTAGATATTTTCTTTTTTGTGCATCACTGCCATTGCGGTGAATCTGGTTGATACACAGATTCGAATGCGCGCCATAGGACAAGCCAATCGATGCACTGGCGCGCGAGATTTCCTCCATCACCACCATGTGCGCGAGATAGCCCATGTTGGTGCCACCATATTCTTCACTCACGGTCATGCCCATCACACCAAGGTCACCCATTTTTTTCCAGAGATGCATGGGGAACTGATCCGTCTGATCCGTTTGCGCCGCAAGCGGTGCAATTTCGGCCTGTGCAAACTGGCGCACGGCATCGCGCAGCATGTCGATGTCTTCGCCTAATTCAAAATTCAAACCTGGAAGCTGCATATTCATCTCCTTGGCATGCAAGACCGCAGCACGCGAACTTGCCTGGCGTCCTTCGCCATATTGTTAGTTTACGTTTACGTAAACGTAAAGTGAACATAGGGCTAACCCTATGAAACAATTCATTCTTTTGCTTTTAGCAGTGCTTCGCATTGTAAAAACTGTTGAGTGATTTCAGTCAATGTTTCTTCGAGATCCCGTCTTTGTTGCAAAAGCGTCTCGCGCTGCCTGTGCAGGACGGACAAATAGTGCTTGAGCTGCGGCGTCGTATCGCGCGGGCCTTCATACATATCGATCAGATCACGGATTTCCGAGAGCTGAAAGCCCAGTCGCTTGCCTCGCAGGGCAAGCTTTAAACGGGTCCGGTCACGGCTGACGTAAACGCGATTGCGTCCTTCGCGCGCAGGACTCAGGATGCCCTGATCTTCATAAAAGCGGATGGTACGTGGTGTGATGTCGAACTCTTTGGATAAATCCGAAATAGTCCAGGTCTGAGTAACCATAATTGAGTGTAGCTTTGCCGATCGCGCGAAATGAATGTGTCTGAACAAGTAGACTAGTGAATGAATGATTAACCAGTAGATTGACGTTTACGTAAACGTTATGATGACTTGAACTCGCCGTCAAGTCTGGAGACAACAAAAGAATGAATCCGCAAGACAAAAAAATGCATCCTCAAGAGCACGAACTCACCTATCCTCATGGAGATACCCTGCCCGAACCCGGGAGCACCATTGAGCTTGCACCCGGTGTGCGTTGGATCAGAATGCCGCTGCCTTTCGCGCTCGACCATATCAACTTATGGCTGCTCCGGGACCGGATCGACGGGGTTGAAGGCTGGACCATCGTGGATTGCGGAATTCACCGTGACGAAGTCAAAGTACTGTGGGAAAAAATATTCGAGACACAACTCGAAGGCATGCCCGTCTTGCGAGTGATCGTGACGCACATGCATCCTGATCACGTCGGCCTGGCACACTGGCTGTGCGACCGCTGGAGCGTCCCTCTGCAAATGAGCATGACCGATTACATGGTGGCCAGACTCTGGTCCGCGTTGACCGATGGCGGAGCCTCAGGTGGCGAAAGTGCCGTGCAACACTTCATGCGTCATGGACTCACCGATCCAGAGTCACAAGAAAAAATCCGCGCACGGTCTTCCTATTATTCTGGCATGGTCCCAAGCGTACCCAAAACATTCATCCGGATCTTTGATGGCAGTCACATCGAGATTGGTGGACAGGTATGGCAGGCGATCGTGGGATATGGACATGCGCCGGAACACATGTCCTTCTACTGTGCCAACAACAACGTGCTGATCTCGGGCGATATGGTGTTGCCACGGATTTCAACCAACGTGAGCGTATTTGATTACGAACCGATGGGCAATCCTTTGCCTGCCTATCTGACTTCACTGGACGCCTATAAACCTCTGCCTGCCAACACCCTGGTGCTACCGTCACATGGCAGGCCTTTCAGGGGCCTGCATGCCCGCGTTGCGCAGCAACATGCGCATCACGCAGAGCGTTTAAAGGAAGTACTTGAGGCCTGCATCACGCCACAATCCACGACAGATATTTTGCCCGTATTATTTAAACGCAAACTGGACTTGCACCAGACAACTTTTGCAATGGGTGAAGCCATCGCCCATCTACATGCACTATATTTTGATGGAAAGCTTTCACGCGAAGAATGTGCAGATGGCATCATTCGCTTTACAAAAACTTAAGAGGCCGGCATGACGACGCACCACCTGGATACTCAATTGCTGCATATTGGCAGCGCACCCTTTGATCCAAAAAGCGGCACGGCACCTGTCAGTCTGCCTGCAATCCGCACAAGCACCGTACGCTTCGAAAATCTCGAAGCACTTGAGCGTGCGTTTGCAAAACGTGCGGCGGGCGAACGCTCGATCACCTACGGTCGCTCGGGGATGGATACGCATCGTGCACTCGAAGAGGTCTTCATGGAACTCGAAGGTGGCACCTATTGCGTGCTCGCACCCTCTGGCATGGCTGCCATTAATATTGCATTTCTTGGTTTGCTTAAAACTGGCGATCACGTGCTGGTTGGCGACTGCGTATATGGACCAGTGCGCAACCTTGATCGGGCACTTTTGCAGGGTCTTGGTATTGAAGTCACGTATTTTGCGCCCGGCCGCGACGATGTCGCAGCACTGATTCAGCCAAACACAAAAGTGGTTTACGTAGAGTCACCCGGCTCACTGCTTTTTGAAATGATCGACATGATTGCCCTGGCTGCCGTCGCTAAAGACAACGGATTGATTCTGGTCTCGGATAACACCTGGGGGTCGGGTTACATCTATCGCCCGCTTGCGCTTGGTGCGGATGTCTCTGTCGTTGCAGGAACAAAATATATTGCGGGTCACTCTGATGTCATGCTTGGCGCCGTCATTGTCAAAGACGAAAAAATCGCCGCACGCATCCACTCTGCACAGTACGCCATGGGAAATTCACTCAGTGCGGATGATGCCTGGCTAGCACTGCGTGGCGTCAAAACAATGGCCGTTCGCATGGCACAGCACGCACGCAACGCCCTTGAAGTCTGCAAGTTTTTTGATTCACGCAAAGAAGTCGCACGCATCTTTCATCCTGCATGGCACAAAGACGCAGGCTTTGGACTCTGGCAGCGTGACTGCACGGGCTCAAACGGAATGGTATCCGTTGAACTGAACTGTTCACCCGAAGCCGCAAAAAAATTCGTCAATGCACTGACATTATTTGGTATCGGCTTTTCGTGGGGTGGCTTTGAAAGCCTTGTGCAATGGGTCGATCCCGGCGTGCTCGCTTCACACGCCTACTGGAGCAGCGAAGGGCACGCGCTGATTCGACTGCACATCGGTCTCGAGTCCACGATTGATCTGGTCGAAGACCTTGCGCAGGCCCTGGATAAAATCAACCATTAATTCCAGACAGTTCACTACACCTTTTTTCTGAATACGTAAGGCTTAAAAATGTCGACACCCAAAGGTTATGTATACGTTGAGCTCGTGGTACGCGATGCTGAAAACTTCAAAACACACTATCAGCCAAAATCAACAGCGGCAGTTGCCGCCTTTGGAGGAAAGTTCCTCATGCGCGGCGGTGATGTCGCTATCAAAGCAGGCCCCTCTGACGAACGGCGCCGTGTCCTGATTGAGTTTGATAGCTACCAACAAGCGCATGCCTTCTGGGATTCTCCACAGCAACAAGAAGCAAAAACCTATCGCGACAAATATGCTCACACTATTACTTTTTATCTGATGCAAGGTGCCTGACAGTAAATAATGTTTCCTGTCAGGCGGCGATCCTGGATTTCACTCCAGGATCTTTGATCAGGACGGCTTTGATTTGGAGCGCGCCCGGATATTCAAAAACTCAACCCCGAGTGAAAACCCCATCGCAACATACACATACCCTTTGGGGATATGTACATTCATACTTTCAGCAACAAGCACCATTCCGATCATTGTTAAAAACGATAATGCAAGCACCTTGATTGAAGGATGACGCTGCACAAACTCTCCGATAGGCTTTGCCGCGAAGAGCATGACGACCATTGATGCAATCACCGCTGCAATCATGATGGAGATCTCATCGACGAGACCAACGGCGGTAATCACGCTATCAAGCGAAAATACAATATCAAGAATGCCGACCTGTACAACAGTCCCCCAGAATGCCTTTCGTTTGGCGGTATGAAGCGCACCAGGCATCGTGACGTTGTCCGATGCGGCATGCTCTTGTGCATGTCCCTCAACTTCAAGAAATATTTCCCTGGAGGCTTTCCACAACAAAAACAACCCTCCTACCAATAGTATTAAGTCTCTGCCGCTGAGATCCTGAGAAAAGACTGTGAACAAGGGCTCTGTCAGCCCCATCACCCAACTCAGGCTCAGCAACAACAGTACCCGCGTTACCAATGCAAACATCAGCCCGAATCGGCGTACCTGGTCTCGCATCTCCTCAGGCAAACGATTTGCGAGGATGGTGATAAAAATTATATTGTCGATACCAAGGACGATTTCAAGCGCTGCCAGAGTAAAAAATGCAATGAGAGTATTGGGATCAGACAAAAATTCAAACATGATTTGGATGCCGTGTTGTTGATGTGAGCAGGCTCACGATTGTCAGAACGCCAGCATGCTGAGCGCGAAGTAAAAAACGCCCCAACCAGTGGGGCGCACATCTTCATTCATCCTGTCCGCGTGTGAGTATCGCCCACTTGAACATTTTTATTTGGCACTGAGCTGCTTAATAAGTTCTGCTGCCACATCAATCGTTTCCTGATAGCCACCCGCCTCGGATGGCGAGGTGAGATAACGACCTCCAACACCGAGCGAAGGTGTACCCTGTACTTTATAAGCGGTTGCCAGCTGATCCGCCCGAACTGATTTTGAGGTCACGCCAAACGAATCAAACACCGCTTCAAATTTCGCACGATCAACACCCTGCGCAGCGACCCAGGCAATCACATCTGACTTGCTAAAGAGTTTCTTTTTGTCCTCGTGAATGGCCAGGAATACTTTAGGATGCAGATCCAGACGATTCATTGCTTCGAGCGAATAATACAGCTGCTGCAAAGGTTTCATGCTGGTATTGAATGCAATCGGCACGGGCTTGAACACGACATTGGCCGGCAAGCCTTTAGTCCATTTTTCGATCAGCGGCTCGAGCACTGCGCAATGTGTACAGCCGTAAGAAAAAAATTCCAGCACCTCGATTTTTCCTGGTTCGGTCGGCTGGGCAGGATTAATTTCAATGTATTTAGCTTTGGCTACAGGCGCGCCCTGAGCCAGTCCGGCAGGTGAAAAAAAGACTGCCGCTGCTGCCGCAATGACACCCAGAACGCGAGGAATCGATATAAAGCTCATTATTGCTCCACTATCCGTGAATGATTAAAACAATTGTGTTTACTGCCTGACAACTGCCGTTGGTATTTTTTCTTCGCCTAGACGTGCGCGCGTTTTATTCATATCGTCGATTCGGGCAAAGGGCCCGACACGAACCCGATTGAACTGAACGCCATTGACTTCAGCACGCTGAATCTCAACCGGCATACCCATCAGGATAATTCTTGCGCGTAAGGTTTCGGCATCTTCGAGAACCTTGAAGGAACCTACTTGCAAATAATACGGTCCACCTGAATTTACCTGACTATTGCCTGTAGAAGCAGGTGCTTCATTGCGTGCTTCGGATTTGGGCGGCGCGATCCGCTGGACAGGCGCGTTGGGCGGAGTCGGTTTCAAGGTCGCAATCAGCGCACCAAGATCGTCGCTCTGGCTCGCGGGCGGTCGCGTTTGGCCAGACGGCGCCACAGGCGGCACTTGCGCACCACTCTCTGCATTCACTGGCGCACCGGTCACTACATCACGCCCGCCCAGGCCTGCATTCGGATCGGGTGCATTGCTGGGATCTTTGGGACTGGGGGCATCAGGCGAGCGGCTCGCCTTGTCCAGGAAAGGTGAAGGCGCCTTCACAACGTAATAAGCCACTGCAGCAGCGACCATCAAGCCGATCAACAGACCGGCCAGCACGCCATAGAGCGTACTGCCCCCACCAGATGATTTATGTTTGGCCATATTGATCCTTACATCCGCTCTGGAGCAGAAACGCCCATGAGCTCAAGTCCATTTGCCAGCACCTGTCTGGTCGCATCTGCCAGGCGCAGGCGGGCAAGCTTGAGCGAGGCATCATCGACCAGTACACGCTCGGCGTTATACCAGGAATGAAAATCAGCCGCGCAATCACGCAGCCAGAAGGCCACAAGATGGGGTGACAGTTCTTGTGCCGCCTCAGCGACCAACGTTGGGAACTCGGCCAGCCGCTGCATCAGGGCAAGCTCTGTCGGTGCGGTCAAGTAGTCGACCGACGCAGCATCGCACTGAGACTGGTCCAGTCCAGCCGTCGTCAGCATCGAACAAATCCGTGCGTGTGCATACTGGATGTAATACACAGGATTTTCTTCAGTTTTAGCGCGTGCCAGATCGACATCAAACACAAACTCTGTATCTGCCCGGCGCTGAATCAAAAAGAACCGCACCGCATCACGTCCGACCCACTCAATCAGATCACTCAGCGTGACGTAGCTTCCAGCACGCTTGGAAATCTTGACCTCTTGACCTCCGCGCACAACCTTGACCATCTTGTGCAGAATATATGAGGGGTAGTCTGCAGGAATACCCAGAGCCAACGCCTGTAATCCGGCACGTACGCGTGCAACGGTGCCATGGTGATCGCTGCCCTGAATATTGATCGCACTGGTAAAGCCACGCTGCCATTTGGTTACGTGATAAGCGATGTCAGGAACAAAATAGGTATATCCGCCTTCGGATTTGCGCATGACGCGATCTTTATCGTCACCCGTACCCAACTCGGTCGTACGCAACCACAATGCGCCTTCGCTTTCATAGGTATGACCGCTGGCCACCAGCTTGCTGACGGTGTCTTCAACGCGACCGGAGGTGTACAGCGAACTCTCAAGGTAATAATGATCAAATGCCAGGCCAAAGGCCTGTAAGTCGAGATCCTGTTCACGCCGCAAATAGGCAACGGCGAATCTGCGCACGCACTCGAGATCTGTGATGTCACCATTCGCGAGAACCGGTTCACCATCACTCGCACTGACTGTTTTGCACGCAGCAAAATCCAGCGCGATATCCTGGATATAGTCCCCCTTGTAGCCGTCTGCCGGCCATTCGGGGCTGTCTGGGTCCAGGCCCTGACCACGGGCCTGCACACTGATCGCGAGGTTATGAATCTGATTGCCTGCGTCGTTGTAATAAAACTCGCGGCTGACTTCAAAACCACTCGCATCAAACAAGCGACACAGAGCATCGCCCAGGGCTGCCTGGCGCGCATGCCCAACGTGCAAAGGACCTGTCGGGTTGGCTGAAACAAATTCAACCAGCACTTTTTGCTGTTTGCGCGGGGCGCGGCCGTAGGCTTCGCGTTGCTTGCTGATGGCAGCCAATACTGCAGTGCGGGCGGCATGCGTCAGGCGAAAATTGATAAACCCTGGTCCCGCCAGTTCGGCCTCGGCCACGATGGTACGGGCGGCAGGATCGGCCATCAGGGCATCCAGGATGGCTTGCGCCAGCTCACGTGGATTGCGCTTATTGGACTTAGCCAGTTGCATTGCGACATTGGTCGCCAAATCACCATGTGCAGCAATCTTAGGCCGCTCAAGGACGATATTGGGTGCCGCATCGGGCAAGATGCTGGCCACAGCGGCCTGCAAGGAGGAAATCAGGGTGTGTTGTTGCTCGGGGAGCATGGGCTTAAAAACGACGTTTGAAGCCCCAAATCATAGCCTGAATTGACACGGGCACGCAGAAATAGCTACCAGACGAACCCCATTGAATCTTTCAGCCACGCCGCATACCCCGTCATATCCACCAGACCCACGGCATCCGGGCGCAAAAGTGCTGGGTGCGGATGCCGCCTGATGAACAATTCCACCTCGCGTCGCAGCCCCTGCCCCATGCGAGGCAAGTCCGACTGATAATTTGCCCACTTGGTCCCATCAGCGTGATTGACCCGCCGGTCACCATTTTGCATCCGGCGGGCAAAAACAGCCCGCTCATCATGAACAACGGGGGTTGTCACACTCTCAGGCTTTGGTTGTGAAGACATTCCCAACCCGGCGGCCTGCGCTTGCCATTGCATCCAGGCCAGCGCCACTTGCGACAGGTTGCCCGGTGTCGAGCCAGGAGAGGCCTCGGCCGTCAGATAGCCACCACCGATGTCCGCATGAGCCCCCACGAAGGCACGCTCCACAACATTTGAGGCTCCCGCAGCAGAGGTCAGGGGAAATAACCAGCGATGCTCATGCAACGCGACCGCATGTGAAACCCACTTCCATGCTGGTGAGAGCTCCAGATTGAACACGGCATTGCCTGCACCCAGCACGTTGAATTGCGCCACCGTATCAAACAAACCCATGAACCGCATGTCGACGCATGTTGAAATCACGCCATGCATTGGATGATGAGACCAGAATCGTCCTTGCTTCACATGCTCCACCACACGGTTACCAAAGTGTCGTGCTAGCGCAGCGCCACGTGAAAAGCCCACAATATCGATCGGAATTGGCCGGGATATATCCTTCATTGTCGCAATGGCGTTGAGCAAACGCTCCCATTGCTGGTCGACACGCGCGCCACCTGACCATGCAATGGCAGCATCTGTCGTACTGCTCGCGGCGGACATGTTCTCATCGCCTGCAGGACCAGCAATGTAGTGCACTGGCCCATCGCGATACGCTTTTGAAAACAACCACACATTCGTGAGTGAAGCAGGCTGGTTGCCCGTGCCATCAAAAGCGAACAACATCAAACCGCGTGGATCTGCATGCCTGCGTGGTTGCTGATCGGCATAACCATAGAGGCTATTGCCGGGAACAGGTCCCAAAGGATCCGGTTCAAGATAATGTCCGCGAACGGGATCGTACGTGCGCTGATAATTATCATGCCAACCCGTCAGCGGATCAGCGAATTGCCCTGGCAGTCTAAGCGCGAGCGAAAGATCACCTTGTTCGCTGAGCAACTCGCCAAACGGCGTGAATGCCCCTTGCCATCGTATCCGCTGATTTGCATCGGTCATCAGTCGGGGCAAACCAACGGCATCAGCATGAATCATGAATAGCTCACGACCATTTTCAATCACCGCTACAGGGACATGGTTCGCATAGATATAGCGACGCGTCACCTGCACCCCTGCCCCCGTCACCTGTGCCTCTGCCACGAGCTTGTTCTGGTCGAACAAATAATGTATCAGCTTGTCTGCCTCCTCCCGGCGGATGCGTTCTCCAAACGCGTTGTAGGCATAGCGCACGATACGTGCCGGATCAGAAAGTTTCCTGACCTGGCTTAACCTCCGCTGGGCATTGAATTGCAAAACATAATCATCGATTTGTGCAGGTAATCCGCTTGTGTCGCGCCTGATCTCAGCAAACATGTCTGGCTGGCCCGATGTGTTTTGAAAGTTGTATTGTGAAAGCGACTCGCCAGAAGTCCGCCACGCCAAATGCTTCATCGTCACATTGAATGCTGCACCCGGCTTAAATCCTGGCCCTTCCCTCACCGAACGATACCCAGTCATTCGCTGCAACGCATCTCGACGGTAAGTATGCCGTGTATATTCCCCGCCATTCTGAATCTGCTCGGATGCAATCGCCTGCAGAGAGTCATAGGTCATCTGCTGCCTGAAAATTGGCCAATGCATGCTCGGCTGGTACACCAGCAATTCATGCAAACCGGCAGAACCCATTTGCATGGCGGTCATCAGACCGTTGCCATGACGCAGCCCTGCTGCCGTACTCTCGAACACCACATGCCGTTTGCCCCGGACATCTACCCATTCAATTGAAAGCAAACGATGGTCCAGCCACTGATAATACAAACCACCCCCCTCTGGCAGACCATGAAAGCTGCGGCGGCCTTGCGCGTCATAAGTAAAACGATCCCGATAAGACCAGGACGCTCCCCGTCTGGCGCAATGGCGAATCACTTCACGCTCTCGCACGCGCCCCGCATTCAGAGCAGACCGCCCATAACGCAGGATTTGTGTTTCTTCTGGATGCGAGATGAGCGCAGGATATTCCCCGCGCCACGCAATCCTTGTCAGCACTGAAGGTACGTTTGCTGCTTCGGCACGCATCGACCGCAGACGCCCATGTCGGTCATGTGACCATTGCCACACTGTCTGATCTGCAAACTGACGTGTGGACATTGCAGCAGCGCGTTCCCATCTCTCAGGACCCATGCCGCGCGCATGCCAGTCCGTCATAGCACCCTGTTGATCAAACACCATATTGAGCGCCGGCCAACCGGGAATATCCATGCGAATTGTGCGCAGCATGTGATGGGCATCGCGTGTCACACCCAGTCCCAGGTCCGCCTCTGAAAAAGCAATGCCGAGCCCCACCTTGCCTGACTCGAAAATCCCTGGCACAAACATGACCGCACGGCCACTACGGTCGTATCGCCATGTATGCGTGCGCATGGCCGGGCCATCCTTTTTTGCAGCGATTGAAATACCCGTCAACGCATCGGCTTGTCCTGATTGAAATTCAGGCTCATAGTGATAGCGTCTTTGCATCCCATCAGGACGCACCATTGCAATCAAACGCGGGGTCTGTTCAGATACACCCTGTGGATTGTCATAGACGTAGTGAAATATTCCCAGCCTGGTCTGCACCGTGGCGAGCTGCACAACATTCGAATGTTGCTGATATATGAATTTCAGTACACGCGCATCACGTTGACGAGCCAGTGCAAGGGGCACTCTGCTGTGATCACGGTCTGTTTCAATGATTTGATCGATGTGTCCAGACAGAAGGCCTGCCCGCCGATGCCGCAGGATCTGCACAACCCGACCCGAAAGCTGCGCCACTTCCGTCAGTCGTCCATCATTGTCAAACCGTAACCGTTCACCCGTTGGCCAGCGCCATTTCCACCCTGAAGGATCACGATGCAGCGTCCCGCGCAAGAAATCCGTCGATATGCATCGATCGTCGCTGCAAGTAAAAGCAATTCTGCTGGCATCGGCCTGGATGATCTGAACGCCCGTTCCCAGCACATACAGCCGGGAGTCATAAGACCATGACCAGCCTCGCCCCAGGGCGCTCTGGCGGGGATCCATCGCGTTGTAGTGCCTCACCAGCTCAAGCGAGGAATCAAGGCCACCGGGCAGATCCGTCTCTCGCTGATATTTATTGCCACTGCGGCGGTCAACCGGATTGCCCATGCCATGATCCGGCAGTGGTGTCGCCGCGCCGAGTGTTGCCACACCCCCTTGCGCACAAGGGCTTCCCATGTTTGTCGCCTGACATGTCAAGGAAGGACTTGCAGTGGGTGCCTGCTCAGGGGCCTCAACACGATGCGACTTCAGCAACGGACTCACTTGAGATGACTGTTTGGCAAAAAACGGTGCGGGGCTGAAATTTTGTGGTGCTGTGAGCGTGTTCGCCGCCAAACTCACGGTTAAAATCAACACATTGCCAAAAAAATCTCTCATCGGTGATCTACCTCACGCACAAACCTGTAAGCTTGCAAGAGGGGACTGAACACCGCAACCTCTGGTCGATCAATTTATCCAGCGAGGAAACCACGATGTTAGTCACCTTCAGCAGCAAAGCCGGCGCCGATATTCTGATGCTTTCCCAGCATGCAAAACCCATCATGCGGATCGCTGGAAAAGTGATGGATAAAGATATCCCCGTACGAGGCGTATTTACACCTGAGCAACTTGTAGACGCCATCTCGGCACTTGAGCACGCCATCGCACTCGAGCAGCCTGCCGCACCAAAAGACGATGACGATGATCAAGCACGTGATGCCTTGTCATTGCCCGTCGGATTGCGTCAGCGTGCACACCCTCTGTTAGATCTGATGCGCCGCTCCGTGCAGGCAGGCGCTCCACTCACCTGGGAAGCAGGCTCTGCCTGGTAAGGAAATGATGATGCGTACAACGGTTTCTTTTATTTTCAGTCCGCAGCAACTCCTGACGCTCACAGTGAACCCGGAAAGCAGCGAGACTGGCGCGCAACAGGCACGCAAGTGGCTTGATACAACATGGGAAGAAATGGGGTGCGAACCTGTGCGACCCAGCGGCAAAGTTTTGCTGCTGGATAAAATCCTCGGCGTGGCAGATGCCTACGGCTACACCCTGCTGACTGAAGACACAGCCGTTGCCAGCACTTTCGCAGGGAATATTGCCCTGCTTTTGGGCAAACCAAATGTGACAGTTGATCTGCCAGGGTTACGCGTAGGATATTGAGCAAGCGGCAGAGACCGGACGGATGAATCAGTACGCCTGCTCAAACAGATTCCTGAAGTCAACCGTCGTCGTGTGCCTTGGATTCCAACGGTTGTAATTCGCCTGCGTACACATTACCGCCATTTCATCGAACAGCGCCGGTGTCGCGCCCACATCACGCAATCGCGCCGGAATATTCAGATCGGCGCACAACTTTTCTATGGATCCAACCGCGGCAAGCGCGGCCTCCTGCAGCGGCAACTGCTGAACGGCCTCACCCATTGCAATTGCGACGCGCGCAAACTTTTGCGGATTCGCAACCAGATTAAATCTGGCTACGTGAGGCAGGCACACTGCATTGGACAAGCCGTGAGACAAGTGGAAACTGGCCCCGACAAATCGCGCCATACAGTGCACATTGCCCAGTCCAGTCTGCCCAAAGGCCATCCCTGCCAAGGCGGACCCACACAACATATTTAATCCTGCCTGCACGTTTCCACGGTCCGCCACAAAGCTGCGGATATTAGATGCAATCAACTCTATGGCCTGAATGTTGATCGCATCCGTCATCAGGTTTGCCTTGAGCGACAAGTATGATTCAAACGCATGCACAAACGCATCCATACCGGAGTGTGCGGCAACATGCGCGGGCAATGTCACCAATGCAAGCGGATCAAGGATTGCAAACATCGCCGGATTGAGTGCAGCATGGCGAATCGACATCTTTAGATTTTTTTCTGTGTCACTGATGACACAGGATCCAGAAACTTCAGAACCTGTACCCGCAGTCGTGGGTATGGCAATCAGAGGCAGTGGGGGGATACTGAATTGTTCGATGCCTTCATAGTCATGGATACGACCGCCATTGGTTGCGAGAATGCCAACTGCCTTGGCCACGTCAATCGTACTCCCACCACCAATCGCCAGCAAAGCGGTTGCCTGATGCTGAGCACATGCCACGAATGCTTTTTCGACGGTATGTGCACTGGGGTCCGGTTCAATATCCGTAAACACGGCAACCTCAACGCCTGCCTGGGTAAGAGACTGGAGAATATTTGCATAAAATTTGCTGGTTAACAATGCAGCATCCAGGGCTACAAATATTCTCTTGCAGCTCAGTCCACGCATGATTTCTTCCAGCATGGAACTGGAACCGGTCCCCATATAAATTTTAGTCGGACAAAAGAAACTGGAGATATTCATTGTTTGCATCTCAGGTATCACTCCAGCTTATTCGGGTTGAGCACCCAACTCGATAATGAGAGGGCGCCAACGTGCAACTTCGCTCTTTAAAAGGTTCGCAGCACCTGCCGGTGTTTGTTGCTCGGCGCTGGGCATTTCAATTCCCGCCGCTTCAAACTTGGTCCGCACATCAGGAGACTGAATCGCTTTGCGCAATGCATCGCCTAACTGGGCAACTACCGGCGCAGGGGTACCTTTTGGAACAAGAATCATATTCCAGATGTCATAGAGCAAATCAGGATATCCAGACTCACCCGCTGCAGGCACATCAGGCAAGGCTTTGATGCGTTTGGATCGCAAGACAACCACGCCTTTGACCATGCCTGATTGCACATATTTCACGGCGGTTGTCGTACTCTCCACCATATAGTCGATATGACCCGCCATGACATCGTTGACAGCCTGACCAGCACCACGATAATTGACGCCATTGACTTTCACACCAAGCTTGACGTTAATCAGCTGTCCACCGAGCCATGTGCCCGAGCCCACGCCAGCAGCCCCAAAATTTAATTTTGCTGCATTCAGTTTTAAGTAGGCGGCAAACTCATCAAGACCCGTCGCCGGAAAATCTTTACGTGCTGAAACTATCTGTGGCGCATCACCAATCGAGGCTACGGGAATAAAATCCGTCAAGACGTCATAGTTCAGATTTTTGTATAGCGTGGCACTGACTGCGAGTGTGCCTCCGTTGCCGATCAGCAAGGTGTAGCCATCACCCGGTGCTCGTGAGGCACGCGTATTGCCAACCGTACCACCCGCACCCGGCGTGTTTTCGACGATGACCGCCTGACCGAGGACTTTGCCGAGACTTTCTCCGACCACTCGGGCCAGCACATCTGTCGGGCCGCCCGCTGCAAAGGGCACGATCAGGGTGATTGGTTTTTCTGGAAACCCAGCTGCGGCAACCACGGTTGAGCACAGCAGGAGTACTGCACCTGCAAAACTTGAACAAAGCAACTGCCAGACTTGTTTGAGTATATTTATGGATTGAATCATTGTTGTCTCCTCAATGACTGAATCTTAACCTCGTAACAGAACCGTGCCCAGCACGATGACCATGGCTCCTGACCACCGCCATCGGGCGCGGGTCCACCTAATATGTGCACACACATAAAAAAGGGGCTGCATCGCAGCCCCTTTTCTGATTCCAGATACGATCTATTGATCAGACATCCAGATTGGCGGCCTGTAACGCATGCATTTCAATAAAGGCACGGCGTGGTTCAACATGGTCACCCATTAGCGTTGTAAAGATTTCATCCGCCGCGAGGGCGTCTTCAATCTGGACACGCAGCAAACGACGCACCTTAGGATCCATCGTTGTTTCCCAAAGCTGTGATGGGTTCATTTCGCCCAGACCTTTATAGCGTTGCTTGGTGACATTGCGTTCTGCCTCAGAGCGCAACCATTGCATCGCCTCGCGGAAATCTGACACCATTGACTCCTTGCGCTTGTCACCCTCACCACGCATGACCATCGCACCCTTGCCGATCAATCCCTGGAACGTTGCCGCTGCACGCGCGAGAATGCCGTAGTCCGCACCCAGCACAAAGTCTGCATCCAGAACTGAGACACGCACGTTGCCATGGTGCTTGCGACGCACGATCAGACGGTGCTTTTCTGAACCCTGATGGTATTCAGCGGTCACCTCAACCTGGCCCAGGAACAAAGGATCCTGAAGTGCCGCATGCAACCGTGCACCGGAGGCTTGCGCCTGTTCCATATTTTGCAGTTCAAGCGTCACGCCGCCCACAATCGCCGATAGTGTCAGCTCATCCATAAAGCGTGAAAGGCGTGCGATCACACCATCGGCCATCACATACTGCCGTGCCAGCTCCGTCAGGGCTTCGCCGCTAATTGCAGCTGCACCCTGGCTCGGGACAAGTTGCGCATCCCTCAAGGCGATTTGCAACATATAGGTTGCTTCTTCAGCCTCATCTTTCAGATAACGCTCATCTTTGCCGGACTTCACTTTGTAGAGTGGCGGTTGCGCGATATAGATATATCCCCGCTGCACCAGCTCTGGCATCTGACGATATAAAAGCGTCAGCAAGAGCGTGCGGATGTGTGCACCGTCTACGTCAGCATCAGTCATGATGATGATACGGTGATAACGTAATTTATCAACGTTAAAATCCGGACCAATGCTCGTACCGAGTGCGGTAATGAGCGTCGTGATCTGTTCGCTGGCAATCAGCCTGTCAAAGCGCGCTTTTTCAACGTTCAGCACCTTGCCGCGCAAGGGCAGAATGGCCTGGAACTTACGATCACGGCCCTGTTTGGCTGAACCGCCGGCGGAGTCTCCCTCGACGATATACAGTTCGCACAATGCGGGGTCTTTTTCCTGGCAGTCCGCCAGCTTGCCCGGTAGGCCTGCGCCTTCAAGCACGCTTTTACGACGTGTCATTTCGCGCGCCTTGCGAGCGGCTTCGCGGGCTCGTGCAGCCTCCACAACCTTTGAGCACAGCGCTTTTGCGTCAATCGGATTTTCTAGCAGCCACGACTCTAACGTACGTGCGACAGCATCCTCTACCGCAGGACGCACTTCGCTGGAGACCAGCTTGTCTTTTGTCTGGCTACTGAATTTCGGCTCGGGCACCTTGACCGACAGCACGCAGGTCAGACCTTCGCGCATATCGTCACCCGTCGTCTCGACCTTCGCGCGTTTTGCGAGCTCGTTTTCACTGATGTACTTGTTGATCACACGCGTCATTGCCGCGCGCAAACCGGTCATATGTGTACCGCCATCACGCTGCGGAATGTTATTGGTAAAACACAGCACCTGCTCGCTATACCCGTCATTCCACTGCATCGCGACTTCTACGCCAACCAGTGTGCCACCGGCACTGGACTCTGCACTGACCGAAAAAACATTCGGATGCAGTACCGTTTTTTGACGGTTGATGTACTCAACAAACCCTTTTACACCACCTGCATAAGCAAAGTTTTCTTCTTTGCCATGACGCTGATCGACCAGCTTGATCTTGACGCCATTATTCAGAAAGGAAAGTTCGCGCAGGCGCTTAGAAAGAATTTCATAGTGATATTCGACATTATTGAAAATGTCGGTATCGGCCAGAAAGTGCACCTCAGTTCCGCGTTTTTCTGTTTGACCCGTGACGGCAAGTGGAGCGACCCGTTCACCCTTGTGAAACTCCATCTGATGTACCTGGCCATTACGACGAATGGTCAGGCGCAGCCAGGAAGACAGAGCGTTCACACAAGATACGCCCACACCATGCAGGCCGCCAGAAACCTTGTATGAGTTCTGGTCAAACTTGCCTCCTGCATGCAATTCTGTCAAAACAATTTCGGCCGCACTGCGACCAAATTCATCTTCCTTGTGAATGTCGGTCGGAATACCGCGACCGTTATCCGTGACAGAAATTGAATTGTCCGTATGAATCGTGACAACGATTTCGTCGCAATGCCCGGCTAGCGACTCATCAATGGCATTATCCACGACCTCAAACACCATATGGTGCAGACCTGTTCCATCCGAGGTATCGCCGATATACATGCCGGGGCGTTTGCGAACCGCCTCCAGACCTTTAAGCATCTTGATCGAGTCAGCGCCATAGGCGTCCCGATCTTCGGTAATAGGAGTGTTTTCAGACATGTCTAGATCCGCATGGGCATGACAACGTACTTGAAGGCATCGTCGTCAGGCAAAGTAAGAAGGGCAGAAGCGTTCGCATCGGGCATGATTGACCAGCGAATCGTTTCAGCTTTGACGTTGGCAAGAAAGTCCAGCAAATAGCTGACGTTGAAACCAACGTCCAGCGCCTCGTGGCTGTAGTCAATATCAATTTCTTCCTGCGCTTCTTCTTGCTCAGCATTGGTGGAAGAAATTTTCAACAGATTGTGTCCCAGCTGCAAGCGGACACTACGAAACTTGTCGGTCGTCAAAATGGCGGCACGCTGCAAACTACCCTGCAGCACTTCACGTGAGATATCAAAACTGCGCGTGTAGTTGGTTGGAATTACACGATTGAAATCAGGGAATTTTCCCTCAACCAGTTTTGAAACTAGCTCGACATGGCCAAACGAAAAACGAATCTGACCGGCAGCGACTTCAATCGTGACGGGCTCTTCGCTGTCATCGAGCAAACGCTGCATTTCCAGCACGGTCTTGCGCGGGACAATGACTTCGTGGCGTTCAGTCACTCCATCCGCTGCAGTCGAGCTGTGTGCGAGACGGTGGCCATCTGTTGCAACCGCGCGCAACATGCCTGGTTCAAACACCATCAGCATGCCATTCAAGTAGTAGCGAATGTCTTGTTGCGCCATGGCGAAGTGCGCCATATTGAACAAGTGCTTCAAGGTCTTGCGTGGCATCGTCAGCGACACATCCCAGCGGTCTGGCTGCGTCATCGTCGGGAACTCTGTCGCCGCCAGCGTTTGCAGACTGAAGCGGCTCTTGCCTGACTGAATGGCCAGTTTGCCGCCCGTCGTGGACAGTTTGATATCACCCGTATCAGGTAGTGCACGCAAAATATCCAGAAATTTACGCGCAGCAACTGTGAGTGACTCATTTTCGTCACCGACACCAAAGTCAGCATGCGTCGTGATCTGTACTTCAAGATCTGTCGCAATAAAGGAAACTCTGCCAGCTTCCTTTCTCAACAAAATATTTGCCAGAATCGGCAACGTATGGCGTCGTTCAACGATACCTGCCACCGTAGATAACGGTTTGAGCAAAGCTTCGCGTGGGGTCTGTACAAGTTGCATGGCTTATCCCTTTAGAGTTTGTTCGAGTACATGCAGCGTATGGTTAAGATCTGTCTGCTTGGCGCGTAAATCCGAAATCTTTCGCACCGCGTGCAACACGGTCGTGTGATCACGGCCACCAAACAGGTCACCAATCTCTGGCAAGCTTTTTTGCGTCAGTTCTTTTGCCAGATACATTGCAACCTGACGCGGCATTGCAATATTGGCAGGTCGACGTTTCGAATACATGTCGGCAACCTTGATCTTGTAGTAGTCTGATACGGTTTTTTGAATATTTTCCACCGTGATCTGACCATTTGATACGGACAATAAATCTTTGAGGGCATCTTTGCAGATATCCACATTCACAACATCGCGTCCGTAAAAGCGCGCGTAAGCAAGCACTTTGCTCAGCGCACCTTCTAGTTCGCGCACGTTGCTCCTTAAATGTTTGGCGATAAAGAACGCAACTTCTTCAGGCATCGCCAGCCCTTCCTGTTCGGCCTTGCGCAACAGAATCGCAACACGCATTTCAAGTTCCGGGGGCTCGATGGCCACCGTCAGACCTGAATCAAATCGTGAAATCAAGCGGCTATCAATTCCTGCCAGCTCCTTTGGATAGGTGTCACTGGTAATGATGATCTGTTTGCGCTGTGCGACCATTGCCTCAAAGGCATAAAAGAATTCTTCCTGCGTCCTGCTCTTGCCAGAAAAAAACTGAATATCATCAATCAGCAATAGATCAAGCGAGTGGTAATAACGCTTGAAGTCGTCAAATGCCTTGCGCTGATAGGCCTTGACCACATCGGATACATATTGATCCGCATGTACATATCGCACCCTGACGGTATTGCCCGACTGCAAGCCGGCGTCAACCATTGCGTTGCCGATTGCGTGGATCAAATGCGTTTTGCCTAAACCTACTCCACCGTACAGAAAAAGCGGGTTGTACGACGTGCCAGGATTTTCTGCAACTTGCAGCGCTGCTGCGCGTGCAAGCTGGTTTGCTTTTCCTGTCACGAAATTATCAAAGGTCAAGTGTGTGTTGAGCCTCGATCGCTCATCGACCATTGTGACCGCAGCAGCGGCGCCAACGTTGGCCATGGATGTTGTTTTTTCTGCGTGGCCGGCAACTTCTTTTGCAAGATCCTGCATGGCCTGTGCCGCGTGCACGGGTGCTCGCGGTGCGGAGACAGGTCCGGCGAGAGGCCGTTGTGTGCGCTCAGAAGGGTTATTTGTGGACAACTCAAATTGAACATGAACTGTTTTTTTAAACCATTCACCGGCAAAACTTTCGATCTGATTCAAAAAGTTTTTGCGCACCCAGTCGAGCTTGAATCGGTTTGGGGCGGACAGGCGTAATACAGCCTGTGAATCATCATAGGAAAGAGGTACCAGCGGACGTATCCATGCGCTGATTTGCTGAGGGGGAATGTCCTGCTCAAGGCGACTGATGCAGGATTGCCAAAACTCGTTCATGTGACTCGCTGAATAAACCCTGATTCTACCCTGTGGGAAGCAAGTTATCCACAGGTCTGACAGCGTACATTCCGAAGTGTTTTATCTAACCGTTTGACTAATTACGTTATTTTTGATGAAATGGAGGGCTTTTCCGGATTCTTTTTCCGGAATCCCTAAACCTTATTCGCTCTTTGTTGGGCCATTCATCATGAAACGTACCTACCAGCCTTCCGTAACACGCCGCAAACGCACGCACGGCTTTCGCGTCCGCATGAAAACCCGTGGTGGTCGCGCTGTGATTAACGCTCGCCGTGCCAAGGGCCGTAAGCGTCTGGCCGTCTAACACGCCTGGTTGTGTAGCGCGGTTTCCTTCGCTGCTACCCATCTCTGCCGTTATGTCACGCGCCACGTTTCCCGCGGCGGCGCGCATGCACCGCCCCACTGAATTTGCTGCTGCCCTCTCGGGCAAACGCATTGCTCGTGGGGCGTATTTTATCGTGATCGCCCATGCAACCAGTGCCTCTATCAGTATCGATACTGATCCAGACGCTGGAATTGTTGCGCCCATTGCGCGCCTGGGTCTCATTATGGCCAAACGCTTTGCACATCACGCCTCTACCCGTAATGCACTCAAGCGTGTAGTGCGCGAAGCCTTTCGCTCACAGCGCCTGTCATTGCCTGCTGCAGATTACGTCGTCAAACTCAACCGCCGTATTCAGGATATTTCACTGACACAGCTCAAGATTGCAGCACGACAAGAAGTTGATGCTCATTTCGCCAGAGCCAGGTCATGATTAAAACCCTGTTGACGGCACCGATTCGTGCATATAAATTCTTTCTTAGCCCCTGGCTGGGTCAGTCATGCCGTTTTACGCCGACTTGCTCAACTTATGCAATCGAAGCAATCGAAACCTGGGGTCCACTACGCGGTACTGCCTTAGCCGCCAGTCGTCTGGGCCGCTGCCATCCCTGGTGCAAGGGAGGACATGATCCTGTTCCTGTCAAACCTCCTTCAGGTCAGGAACGGACGACCCGCGTTCACACTGATTAACGCTAAACTGCCAATCTTTGCTGGTTTTGCTCTTTTAATTACTTTCCTGTTAGCTGTTTTTTTATTTATTAGGCAAGAATGGATATCCGACGCACCGTATTGTTGATGATCTTCTCCTTTTCCCTGCTCATGCTGTGGAACAACTGGCAGATTCATCAGGGCAACGCACCCCTTTTTGGGGCTGCGCCTGTTTCAACCAAGACTGCTGCTACGAATGATTCGCCTGCAGCTGCGACAAACGGCGTTCCAAATGCCCAGCCTGCTCCATCTGCCAATCCCGCTGCTTCGACGTCTGCCGTTATTCCAGGCACCGTTGCTGTTGCTGCTGCGCAGGTTCAGACGGTCAGCGTTCAGACAGATGTATTAAAGCTGACGTTTGATCTGCAGGGTGCCCAGCTGATCCGTGCTGAATTGCTTGCCTTTCCCGAAACAGACAATAAAGAAGTGCCTTTTACTCTGCTTGAACGTACCGCCGGGCGCACACATATTGTTCAGTCCGGATTGACTGGTGCACCTGCCGGGCAGCTTTACCCAACACATCTTTCTGCTTTCACCATGGTGTCTGACGCATCAACACTGGCTGGTGACACCCTTGTTGTGAAGTTTGCCGCCGAATCAGAAGGTGTAAAGCTGATCAAAACCTTTACGTTACATCGCGGCCAGTATGTCATCGATGTTGCGCATCAGATTGAGAATACGGGTACGGCTCCTGTGACGCCCTCGGTCTATCTGCAAATTACACGTGATGGGATCGATCCAAACCAGAGCAGCGCACCAAGCTTCCTGAGTGGTCCGCAAAGCTTTATAGGTGCAGCAGTTTATTCAGAGCAGGATAAGTTTCAAAAAATCACATTTGCTGAAATCGAAAAGCACAAAGCAAGTTATATCAAGCAGGCTGATAACGGCTGGTTTGGTATGGTGCAACACTATTTTGTAACGGCCTGGGTTCCTCCCCAAGGCAAGTCACGTAATTACGAAATTACCGAGCTTGATAAGAATCTGTTTGCTGTGCGCAGTATTGAACCCGTTGGTGTGATCAATGCCAATAGCACCGTTACGATCAATTCAAAATTATGGGTTGGTCCACAGGACCAGTCTGAACTTGAAAAAGTGGCTCCTGGCCTGGATCTGGTTGTAGATTATGGTTTGCTGACGATCATTGCAAAACCCGTTTTTTCTCTCATGACCTTTTTGTTTACCTTTCTGGGTAACTGGGGCTGGACGATTGTTGCCCTGACGGTCCTGATCAAAGCAGCTTTTTATCCTCTCTCTGCCGCGAGCTACCGTTCGATGGCAAAAATGAAACAAGTTTCACCTCGCTTACAGGCGCTTAAAGAAAAATTCGGTGATGACCGTCAAAAGCTGAATGCTGCAATGATGGAAATGTACCGTACAGAGAAAATCAATCCTCTGGGCGGGTGTTTGCCTATTGTCATTCAGATCCCTGTATTCATTTCTCTTTATTACGTTCTGGGTTCAAGCGTTGAGTTACGTGGGGCGCCCTGGATTCTCTGGGTCCATGACCTGGCTGTTCGCGATCCCTACTTCATTCTTCCAGCGATCATGATGGGCACGATGTTCCTGCAGATGAAACTCAACCCGACGCCTCCTGATCCAATGCAAGCTAAGGTCATGATGTTTATGCCCCTGATCTTTGGTGGAATGATGTTCTTCTTCCCTGCGGGTCTCGTGCTGTACTGGTGCGTAAACAACACGTTGTCGATTTCGCAACAGTGGTACATCACTCAAAAAATGGCCAAACTTGCTGCCACACCGCATCGTTAACCATGTCTCGCTCACTGACTGATCCAATTGTGGCAATTGCCACCGCCCCTGGCAGGGGTGGGATCGGTGTGGTGCGTGTCTCTGGGCCCCGTCTGGGGCCTTTTATTTATAAATTACTTACCAGAGAACTCACCCCCCGACACGCACACTATTTACCGTTTATGGACGGTAACCATCAGTTGATTGACCAGGGCATTGCTCTGTACTTTCCAAATCCTCACTCATATACAGGAGAGGATGTCCTTGAATTGCAAGGCCATGGTGGTCCCGCCGTACTCCAGCAACTACTCAAACGTTGTTTGAGTGTCGGTGAATCATATGGAATGCGACTTGCCGGACCAGGTGAATTCACTCAGCGCGCCTTTCTGAATGACAAGATTGATCTGGCTCAGGCAGAGGCCGTTGCAGACCTCATAGACGCCTCCTCAGAGGCCGCTGCACGCGCAGCAGCCTCATCCCTGTCAGGTGAGTTTTCTCGGCGTGTCACGCGCCTTGCAGAGGCCATCCTGCAGCTCAGGATGCTTGTAGAAGCAACCCTCGACTTTCCCGAAGAAGAAATTGAATTTCTCGAAAAGTATCAGGCACGTAGTCGTCTGGATATTTTATTGAGTGATCTGGATGCAATCATTGTTCAGTCCCGCCAGGGAATGGTTCTGCGTGAGGGACTGCATGTTGTTCTGGCAGGTGAGCCAAACGTTGGAAAATCCAGTTTATTAAATGCGCTGGCAGGTCAGGATCTTGCCATCGTGACCGAGATTGCAGGTACAACCCGGGACAAAGTTACTCAAGTCATTCACCTGCAGGGTGTACCAGTAACCATCATCGACACCGCCGGTTTACGTGAAACCACAGATCTGATTGAATCAATCGGTATCGAACGTACCTGGGATGAAATATCAAGAGCTGATGTGGTTTTACATCTTGTCGATGCAACACAACCTGTTTCACCCCTTGATATTGAAATTGATCTTGTACGATCAAGAAACAGTATTGTTCTAACCGTCATGAACAAGAATGACTTACTTATTGATGCATCATCCGTATCAGATGAATCTATGTCTATCTCCGCCAGGACTGGCGCGGGACTTGACCAGTTAAAGTCTAAGCTGCTTGAAATTGCAGGCTGGAATCCAGGACAGGAGTCACCCTGGCTCGCCAGGCAACGACATATAGATGCTCTCGAACAATCCCGTATGCATCTCCTGCTTGCGACAGAGCATGCAGCCCAAAGTGATCGTGTCCTTGACCTATTTGCCGAAGAACTTAGACTCTCGCACGATTGTCTCGGTCAAATCACGGGAAAAATGACTCCAGACGACTTGCTTGGTGAAATTTTTTCTCGCTTCTGTATTGGTAAATAACAACCCGCTCTAGGGGATCTTTACCAGCAAGACACATTATTCATGTAAATCCGCCGCATGCATTTCTGCAACTGTCATTTCAGTACTCGCTGGATGCGCATAGATACCATCCTTATAGTAAGCCGTTGGTATCATCAGATCCAGCTGCGGCGGTGAAGCAAAACCACCCATCATGGATGGACCACGGCCTGGAGTGCTGCGATGCCCGTGGATCACGCCACAGGGTGCGAGGACAACATCATTTTCCTGAACATCGACCCAGCCGGTTCCTCCTATATAGAATTGACCAGAGCCACTCCACATGACAAGGAACTCATCTGAAACAGGATGCTGGTGAATTGTGTCCTGTACGCCAGTGCCGCAATAAGCATAATTAAAACCAACAAGCCTTGTTCCAGCACCTGGCCATAACACGAGCCGCATAGGCAGACCAATACCAGTGAATGCTGCACCGTCGAGGACATTAAATAATCCACCCTTTGCTTTTACATCAGCTGGCGAAATATTTTTTGCTCGAACTGATGGCTGATCATCATTGAATTTCATTTCAGTTGCAGCAGGCGCACTGACGGGTGTTGCATTAATTGCTGCTTTTTCGATTGAATCAAAATTCATCACACCAAGTTCATTATTGTAGAAGCCGTGATCGGCATACAGATCAAACTGGGGAGGACAAATCTGGTTAACAAGAATCGCATTTTCTTTACAGGTAGCAGGGTTACGAATTTGCCTTTCGATACCTTCAGGAATGTATGCAATGTCACCAGGTTTGAGTACAACCCATTGGTCGCGCAGCCATATCTCAACGCTACCAAAACGGCACAGGATTGCTTCTTCTGCGAGATCATAGGTATAGGGCTGACTTTGTTCACCAGGCTTGACTGTCGTGACATGCACCGCTTCGGTTTGGTAGCCAGTACCCGGCCAGGCAAGCAATCTTGTATCCAGTCCATGGGCTGTGATTGATACACCATCAAATAAGTTTCCAATTGCGCCTTCATCACGAATTTTTTTTGCGCTGCGATAACGGGCGCGCAAAGCGTCAGAGATTGTCATGTCCTTCCTTATTGTATGTAGCTGTTGCACATACATTGTGATTGTTGATTTTTTGTATCAGGTGTCACCATACTAGCGATCACTCGAAGGTGGGAAATACCATTTGCCATTACGAATTGGTAAAAAGCTTCCATCATCAATGCCAACTTCTTCTGCAATACGTTGATTGGTTTTCTCATTTAATGCAAGGATCAGGGCGCCATTTTTTTTCTGATCAAGTACCAGATTATTTACCTCATCTGGATCATTGAGCAGGTCATATACTTCAACATCATTTTTAGAAAACAACTCTTCTAGTGTTGTAGGTGTATTGAAATGTGTAGGCGAAAAATATCTGGAGAAACGATACTGGCCATCCCATATACTTCGGATCGATGTGCGGTTATTAAAATCAGGCGGATATTTTTCTAGCATTTCTGCCTGTTGTTTGGCTGTTTTAGCTTGATACTTTTTTGTGTCGATTGTCATTGCTGACCACTTTGGATCCTGATACGACAACATATCAAAGTTAAACAATGCAGAAGTTCTCACGGTATCAATTTTTGCTTGTTCAGGATTTTTCAATATTTGTGAAAAATCTTTACCTCTTAAACCTTCTGCAGCTTTTGTGCGTGAGGATTGATCTTTGCCCGTCAGACCAATAATTGTAGGAGTCAAGTCTAGTTGCGAAGTAATGGCTATGCACTCCTTTCCACCCGGATATGCAGGATGCACAATCATCAATGGCAGGTGATTTTGTTGGCGATAGGTTGAGGTTCCTTTGCCACGCATCTGGTGATTGCCTCCCAGTTCTCCATGATCAGCAGTAAAGATCACGATGGTATTTTTATCCATACCATTGTTTTTAAGTGCCGCTAATAACGCTTCGACTTTATGATCACAGTCTCGAATAGCGTTGTAGTAGTAATTACGCAGTGCAGTCCAACGCCGATCTTCATCAGGCCATTGCCCCACCATGTCATCCATGGTTTGTTGATATAGTTTTTGTCCTTTAGGTCGACCAGGTGCATCAAAAGACTGGTGACGGCTTGCAGGTAAAGGAGCCTGATCCCAGCTTGCCTGATATAAGGCATCATCAGGTGCGCGAGCAATATCCATTGAATGTGACTTGCTTTGAATATTTTCTGTCGGCAAGTCAGAATTGAAATACATGACATCATGTGGATTCACAAAATTAACAGCCAAGTACCAAGGCTGTCCTTTTGCTCTTAATGTTTCAGCCTCAGTACGTAACCAGGTAATTGATGATGAAAGAGTCAGGTCGTCATATTGGTAGCCACCCAGTGTCCCATCAATCAAGTCACCAATACCAAAATAATCTTTAAATCCGTATGACTCAATGGTCTGTTGATATTTTTTAAGCGGCGCATCAATGGCGGTACTGGTTAAATCCATATTTGCTGATAAATGCCATTTACCTTGATATGAACTGTGATAACCCAGATCAGTTAGACGATGCCCAATTGTTTTTATTTCAGTCGACATGTCTCGTTGCCAGATGTAATTTAAATTATCTGAAACGCCTGTAGCCTGAATGTGTTGCCCGGTATATATGACCGATCTTGCAGCAGAACATACACATGCTGCACCCTGATGATTCAGAAACGTCGTTGCACGCTTTTTGATTGCTTCACGCGCAGGAACTGGAAAAGGCCAACTAGGGAAAAAATGTTCCTGGTCTACAAGTACAAACAGAATATTGTAGCCAGCAGGAGGTGTATCAGGTGCAGTTGGTTGTGCTTCTGTATTTGAAATTGCAGCCTGAACATTCGGTATTGCTCCAGGAATGAAAGTGGCTCCAACCGCTGCAGCACCTGATGCAAGTAACGTTCTGCGTGAGGGATTTGAGAGCAGATCATTCACTTTATTTGACATTCTTAATCCTAGTTTTGGGCTTAGCTCATGCTAATTCAATTTAGGATATTTTGAATAAATCTAATTATTATTATTTCTGTAATTCTCTCTTTTTTCGCATAACTTAGACATTTTTATTCATTTCAGACCTTAAGGTAAGTTGTCCTTTATTACTTGATCGTATGTCCACCATCAACAGGTAGCACTGCGCCTGTAATGTCTTGTCCAGCCTCACTACATAAAAACACTGTGAATGCAGCAACACTTTCTGCCGAAACAAATCGTCCTGTTGGGTGGCGCGTGGACAAATAGTCCTCTTCTGCTTGTTGCTGCGATATGCCCTCTTTATGAGCAATCAGAGCAATCTTATCAAGTATTGGTGTTGTTGCAACCGTTCCTGGGCACAAGGCATTGCATGTAATACCTGCTTTTGCAGTGTCCATTGCAACACTCCTTGTTAGTCCAATCAAAGCTGTTTTGGTTGTGATGTAACTAATTCTGTTTTCAGAAGCTGTTAAGCCAAATACTGATGAAATATTAATGATCCTTCCCCACATCATTTTCCTCATTGCTGGGACAGTCAATCTAATCGTATGAAACGCTGCACTTAAATTGACTGCAATGGCATCATCCCAATTCGCAACGGGTAATTCATCTACTAGTCCGACACTTCGCGTAACAGCATTGTTCACAACAATATCTATTTGTCCGAATATTCGCGTGGCCTGTTTAATCATTTCTTCGATTTGGTCGACTTTTGTTAAGTCAGCATGACTGATTTGAACCTGTACTCCGTATGTATGTTCAATAAAAGTTTTTGCTTCGATACCTTTAATTTCTGATTCAAGACCATGCAAAACAATGTTTGCTCCTGCTTTTGCAAGTCCTTGAGCAATTGCAAATCCCAATCCAGAGATTGAACCCGTAATCAGTGCTGTTTTGCCTTGTAACATTTAATTCCTAAGTAAAATTTTATGTTTATTGTTGTTTTAATGACTCTGTTACAAATTTTTCAAATTATTTTTGCTGTGGATAACTAGAGGAAATGCATTGTGAATAACTTTAGGACTTTTCTTTAATAACTAGGTCTTTTCAAAGTGCCATCAAAATTATCCACTTGAGCCCCCAATGTCAAACAGACTTTATCCACAATCAAAAAAATTACTATCCCATTGATTTTAAAGAAAATTTATATGTTGATATACTTATCCACAGGCTGTCTTATCCATTAGTCTTTATATATAAATACTATTAAATACATAAAAACAAAAATCCAAACTCACTAAAAAGTACATCATCAAAAAACCACTTTTAAAACATCAGAGCTGTGTTTAAATTCATTCCTCACTTCAATTTCATTAAACCTTCATCAACCTTTCAACAGCTTCATCCAAGGTTGTATCTTTCTTGGCAAAGCAAAAGCGTACGATTTTATGATTTGATTTTTTGGCTTCAGGTAATTGATAAAAGGCAGCTACTGGAATGACTGTTACACCATGTTCTTTAGTTAACCATATAGAAAAGTCAGATTCAGATAAATCTGATATATCACTATAGTCCGCAAGCATAAAAAAAGTACCTGGGCTTGGTAATGGTTTGAATCTTGTCTTTTTTAGACCTTCAGCTAAACGATCTCTTTTAGTCTGATAAAACATAGGCAAATTCAAATAAGTTTCAGGATCTCTTGTATAGATTGCCAAAGCATGTTGTAAAGGTGATGGAACCGTAAAAACTACAAATTGGTGCACTTTCCTTAATTCAAGAGTCATTTCTTTGGGAGCACATACGTAACCGATTTTCCAACCTGTTGTATGTGTTGTCTTTCCAAATGATGAAACTAAAAAAGAGCGCTGCGCCAAAGATTCTCTATTTGCAATACTCAAATGAGATACGCCATCAAAAATAATATGTTCGTATACCTCATCTGACAAAATCATGATGTTTGTATTTTCAACAATGTTTTCTAGTGCATCAAGATCACTCTCTCTCATAACTGCTCCTGTCGGGTTATGAGGAAAATTAATAATGATCATTCTGGTTTTAGATGTAACTTTCGATCTAACAAGTTCCCAGTCAACTTCAAAAGTATGCTTCGGCCCTGAAGGTGCAGTCATAGGTATGCAAATTGGGTAGCCTCCTGCAAGTTTAATTGCTGGTAAATAGCAGTCATAACATGGCTCCAGAACAATGACTTCGTCACCCGCTCCGATGCATCCAATAACAATAGACATGATTGCTTCGGTAGCTCCACTTGTAATGGTGATCTCGCTATCTGAATTATATTGATGACCGTAAAGAGTTTTTACTTTATGAGCCACAACTTCTCTTAATGCAGGATCTCCTGCCATGTATGGGTATTGATTAAACCCATCAAACATTGCTTGTGTCACAAGGTCTTGTAATCGTTGATCCGTATTGAAATCAGGGAATCCCTGGCCGAGATTAATTGCTTTATAGTCAGATGCCAACTTGCTCATAGTTGTGAATATTGTTGTTCTAACTTCTGGCAATTTTGATGTGATTTGCATGATGTAATTATCAATAAGTTAAGTGTTATCAACGGGATAATACGCATTTTTTATTGGTTATGTTCTATACATCAACTAACGAGTTTATTGTCAGGTGAAGTGATTGCTTTAATGCTCTACCTGATTGCTATACGGCTCCATACGGCCCTGCCCTGGATGAAAGGTCCCGTCTATTGGTTGCGATATTTCGCACGTCTTCAGCATCAATATCTAGTTCTGTGAAGTTACGCAATATTGATCAATGGGTGCTTAATGGCTTCCCTCATCAATAGGTGGCTGTCGTGAGATGACCTCTCTAGCTGAACGTTATGGTGTTTCCTTGGTACAGCCGTTTCACTTTTAGGCCCTTAAGTTGTCGATGCTTTTGGTCTTATGTTTGTATCCATGACGCTCTCCTTACCTGGTATTGAATTATTTGCTTCATCTCATTTTTTATTTAAACTAGTCAATTATTAATAGACGGGTCATTCGCTAATAAATTTCGTCCCAGCTTTTGTCTTGTTCCTCGAGCAATAACTGGAATGGCTATTGCAGCAAATGTTTTCAACTGGGTGTTCTACTCGTAACAGCCTTTCTAGTGATACTCATGGCCTTTTGTGACAATCGCCACTGGGTCACTATTTAAATTCTTTGTACAAAACTATATTCCAATAGTCTTTGAATATAGTTTTCAACATACTATCCACACACTATTCACATAGTTATTAGATAGGTTATCCACAGCTACCCTTTTACGTAATTATTTCATCTCGATCGTGATATTTACTTATTACTCGTCTGTTTCCTTCTTGAATCATTGTTTCACGTGAAACATCATCATTTATTTCCATTCGTTTTTTGATTTTTCTATAAATAATTTTCGACTTATCCACAAAGTTATACACAGACAAGCGTATGTCATCAATACACAAAAAAATAAACAATGTTTCACGTGAAACAAAGAATAGAAAGTATAAGTGGCAGTTTATAATCTCACTCCCTACTAAGGCGAGATTGCCAGGCTTTCATGAATCACCCAACTATATTTGATGTAATTGTTGTAGGCGGAGGGCACGCAGGAACGGAAGCGGCCTTAGCTTCTGCAAGAAGTGGTGCGAGTACCCTACTCCTAACCCATAATATTGAAACCCTTGGTCAAATGTCTTGCAATCCTTCGATTGGAGGGATTGGTAAAGGGCACTTAGTCAAAGAAGTAGATGCTTTGGGTGGTGCAATGGCAATTGCAACAGATGAAGCAGGCATTCAGTTCAGAATATTGAATAGTTCAAAAGGTCCAGCAGTAAGGGCAACAAGAGCACAAGCTGATAGAACGCTATACAAAAAATCGATTAGAACAAGACTGGAAAATCAACCAAATTTATGGTTATTTCAGCAGGCAGTAGATGACCTGATTTTGGATGGCGATAGAGTTGTAGGCGCGATTACTCAAATTGGAATTAAGTTTCGTGCGAGAGCCGTTGTGCTCACTGCAGGTACTTTTTTGAATGGATTGATACACGTAGGACTAAAAAATCATACGGGCGGAAGAGCGGGAGATCCTCCTGCAACAACACTAGGTAATCGGCTGCGCGAGATGAAATTGCCACAAGGTCGTTTAAAAACAGGAACACCACCCCGAATAGATGGTCGGAGTATTAATTATTCCAAACTTCAGGAACAACCTGGTGATTTTGATCCAGTACCAGTATTTTCCTATTTAGGATCGATTCAAATGCACCCACGTCAGGTGCCATGCTGGATTACTCACACGAATAACCAGACACACGACATTATTCGTGGTGGCCTAGATCGATCACCGATGTACAGCGGTGTAATTGAAGGAATAGGCCCAAGATATTGTCCATCTATAGAAGATAAAGTTCATCGGTTTGCAGGAAAAGATTCTCATCAAGTGTTTCTAGAACCAGAGGGTTTAGATACACATGAAATATATCCAAACGGGGTATCAACAAGTCTGCCATACGATGTTCAACTTAATCTGATTCATTCATTGCCAGGTCTCGAACA